>DATJOV010000302.1:0-16698 GCA_035506735.1 Acidimicrobiales bacterium
CGGGAGTGACGGGCACCTCCTGGACCAGCCCGACCCTGGGCACCGGCACCTACTGGTTCGAGGTGGCGTCCTTCGTCGGCACCGACTGGGTGGGGCCCCCGTCGCCGGCCACGGGTGCGCTCACCATCACCCTCTCCCTGCTCTGCGTGTGACGGCCCCGGGGGCGGCTGCTGTGCCGCGGGCGTCGCACCGCGGAGAGCGCGGCGTCACGGGAGATAGGTCTGCTCCTGGGCCCAGGTGAAGTCGGCGCCCTGGGGCACCTCGGTGGCCACGATGAGCTCGGTCACGCTGGTGTTGCCCCGTGCCGTCGTCCCCCACGCCCCACCCATGACGCAGGGGTCGCACCCGGTGGAGAAGAGGATGTTCTGGCGGTGCCCCCAGCAGGCGCCGGGGTCGGCCTCGGTGCAGTCGCGGTTGGGGGAGCCCAGGCCGTCGTCGTACATCCAGTAGTACATGGCCTCGAGGGGGTTCCCGATCCATCCCGCCCAGTTGCTGGCGAAGCCCGTGGCGGGAAAGCCGCTCGGCACGGTCGGATCCGACCCCAGGGCGGCGGCGCTGGCGGCGGCGGCGTCGAGGACGGGGACCTCGCCCGCCAGCGGCACCAGGCCCCGCGCCGTGCGCTCGAGGTCGGTGAGGACGAAGAGCTGCTCCGGAGCCGAGAGCGAGTCCCAGTTCCCGGGGAGCTGGAGGGAGGGCAGGCCGAGGTCGCTGCGGGCGTTGTCGATGGCGGTGGTGACGGCGTCCACGCACGGCGTCGCGTCGTTGTCCCCCGACGACCCGCACGTCCTCAGGAAGTCGGGCGACGGGGCGATGTTCACCGTCGGTGCCACCGTGGTGGTGGGCGCCGGCTCGACGTGGGCCACGGCGGTGGGCGCCGCCGTGGTCGGTGCCGAGGTGGACGGGGGAGCCGCCCTCGGCGCCGAGGTGCGTCCCGGCGACGGCGCCGTGGTGCGCGCCACGCGGGGCGCAACGCCGCCGCGGGCGCGGGTGGGTGGCGTGGTGGCGGGCACCGCCGGCGCGGTCGTGCTCGAGGCCTCGGGATGGGCCACCGACGTCGACGGTGCGCTCCCGGTCGGGGCCACCGTGGTGACGCCCACGTTCCCCAGCGCCAACTCCTCGCCGCCCACCGGGGCCATCCCCGACTGCACCACCACGTAGCCCACGAGGACCACGTTCACCGCCACCACGGCGAGCATGGACCACAGGCTCCGCCGCGCCCGCACCCGCCCCTGGGCCCGCGCCGCGGGCGGGTGGCCCGACGCCGGGGGGGTCGAGGCCAGTGCGAACAACGGATCGACCGGCACGGGCAAGGGGGGCTCCTGGGGGGTGGCGGCCCATACTGGCCTGCGCCCTCCCGGGCCCGCCCGTCCCCCCGGAAAGAATTACGCAACGCTCGCGCGTTCGTCGCGCCCCGTTCACCAAACCGGGGGGGCTGTGGGGATCGTCCACAGTGGGCCCGGCTTGTCCACAACGTCACCCCCAGCCCCGGAGGACCGGAGCGAGGGGGGCGGTGTCCCTACGAGGGCACGAACTGCAGCGGATCCCGGCGCCAGGCGTCGAGCAGGCCCTGCCCCAGTGGGTCACAGGCGGTGCGCAGTCCCGCCGTGTCGTCGAGGATCGCCGCCCCGATGGCACGGGCCGCGTCGGCGGCCGAGGTGACCATGTCCTGCACGGCGCGCCGGCCGTCGAGCATCTCCTGCGCCATCTGCTCGTACCCCTCGTGGCGCGCCCCCTCGGGCAGGCGGTCGGAGGCGGCCAGCATGTCGGTGGCGACCGGACCGGGCAGGATCTCGACCACGCGGATGCCGAAGGGGGCGAGCTCGGCCGCGAGCGTCTCCCCCAGGGCCGCCACCGCCGCCTTGGAGGCCCGGTACACGGCGTAGAAGGGGACGGGCACCAGGATCGACGAGGAGGTCACGTTGCAGATCACCCCGCCCCCGGCGCGCCGAAGGGCGGGGATGGCCCGGCGCGTCGTCTCCACCACACCGAAGAGGTTGGTCTCGAACACGGCCCGCCAGTCCTCGAGGGGGGCGTGCTCCACCGGGAGGTAGTCGCGCTCGACGGCGGCGTTGTTGACGAGCACCCGCAGCTCCTCGGGGAAGGCCATGGTGGCGGGGTCGGTGACGTCGAGCCGCACGGCGCGCACCGTGCCGGCCGCGTCGGCGAGAGACGCCCCCAGGTCGGCGCCGTCGCCGGGGTGGCGCATGCCGGCCAGCACGTCGAAGCCGAGACGGGCCAGCTCGAGCGCCACGGCCCGCCCGATGCCCCGGCTGGCCCCCGTGACCACGGCCGTGCCCCGGGGCTCCATGACGGCGATGGTAGGCGCCGACGCCGCGACCCCGGGGCGGCACCGCCCGTGCCCGGGGCCGGGGACGGGCGAATCGCTATCGTGGGCAGGGCGGCGAGGGTGGAGGCAGCGGTGCACGATCTGGTGGTCCGGGGGGGAACCGTCGTCGACGGGACGGGAGCGCCGGGGCGCACCGCCGACGTGGCCGTGGCCGACGGCACCGTGGTCGAGGTGGGGCGGGTCGAGGGCCGGGGCCGGCGCCACATCGACGCCCACGGGGCGCTCGTGACCCCGGGCTTCGTGGACATCCACACCCACTACGACGGCCAGGTCACGTGGGACCCCCTCCTCACCCCGTCGTGCTGGCACGGCGTGACCACGGTGGTCATGGGCAATTGCGGGGTGGGGTTCGCCCCCGTCGTGCCCGAGCGCCGGGACTGGCTCATCGGTCTCATGGAGGGGGTGGAGGACATCCCCGGGGCGGCCCTCTCGGCCGGGATCCGGTGGGACTGGGAGACCTTCCCCGAGTTCCTCGACACCCTCGACGCCGTGCCCAAGGCCATCGACGTGGGCGCCCAGGTCCCCCACGGGGCGGTACGGGCCTTCGTCATGGGCGAGCGCGGGGCCCGCAACGAGCCGGCGTCGGCCCGGGACGTCGAGGCCATGGCCGCCATCGTGCGGGGCGGCATGGAGGCGGGTGCTCTCGGCTTCTCGACGTCGCGCACCCTGGCCCACCGGGCCATCGACGGCGAGCCCGTGCCCGGCACCTACGCCGCCGAGGACGAGCTCTTCGGCATCGGCGCCGTCCTGGGCGAGCTCGGCACGGGGGTGTTCGAGCTGGCCCCGGCCGGGGCCCTGGGGGAGGACCTGGCCGCCCCGGCCAAGGAGGTGGCGTGGATGCGGCGCCTGTCGGCCGCCGTGGGCCGGCCCGTGACCTTCGCCCTCAACCAGAACAACGCCGATCCCGAGGCCTATCGCCACCTCCTGGCCCTGGCGGCCCAGGCCGCGGCCGAGGGCGTGGCCGTCCGGCCCCAGGTGCACGGGCGCACGGTGTCGCTCCTCCTCGGGCTCCAGACCTTCCACCCCTTCAACTTCGCCCCCTCGTGGGCCGCCATCGCCCTGTTGCCGTGGGCCGAGCAGGCCCGGAGGATGGCCGATCCCGACCTGCGGGCCCGCCTGGTGGCCGACATGGGCGCCCTCGAGGACGACCCCATCGTGGCCGGCTTCATGCACCCCGACCGGATCTTCCCCCTGGGCGACCCCCCCGACTACGAGCCCGCCCCCTCGCACAGCATCGGCGCCCTGGCCGCCGCCACCCGGCGCTCGCCCTGGGAGGAGCTCTACGACCACCTCCTCGCCGACGGCGGACGGGAGCTGCTCAACGCCCCCGTCCTCAATTACTCCTACGGCAACCTCGACGCCGCCCACGAGATGCTGGTCCACCCCACCACCGTGTTCGGCCTCGGCGACGGCGGGGCCCACGCCGGGCAGACGTGCGACGCCAGCACCACCACCTTCCTCCTGTCGTACTGGGCCCGGGACCGTCCCCACGACCGGATCCCCCTCGAGGAGGCGGTGCGCAAGCTCACCTCGGCCACGGCCGACACCTACGGCCTCGGGGACCGGGGCCGCCTGGTGCCGGGGGCCAAGGCCGACCTCAACGTCATCGACTTCGAGCACCTGGGCCTGGCCCGCCCCGAGCTCGTCCACGACCTCCCCGGAGGTGCCCGCCGGCTGGTCCAGCGCAGCACCGGCTACCTCTGCACCGTCAACGCCGGCGAGGTCACCGTCGAGGGGGGCGAGGACACCGGGGCCCGGCCGGGCCGGCTGGTGCGCGGAGCCCGCTGAGCATGCCGCCCCCGTCCCCGGGGCCCCGGGCCGTGGTCGGCGCCTTCTGGCGGGCCCTCTACGCCCGGGACTGGGAGGCGGTGGCGGGGAGCTTCAGCGCCGACGCCATCTACTACGACGTCCCCGTCGGCCCCGCCGCCGCGGCCCGGGGGCCGGCGTCGATCGTGGCCCGCCTGCGCCTCGGCCTCGACACCCTGGCGGGCTACGACCACCGACCCGGTCTGGTGGTGGCCGAGGGGAACATGGTGGTGACCGAGCACGAGGAGACGTGGCGCTGGGCCGAGGGGGCCTCGGTGACCCTCCCCTTCGTGTCCCTCCAGCGCGTCACCGGGGGTCGCATCGTGCTGTGGAAGGACTACTGGGACCAGGCCACCCTGATGGACGCCGCCCCTCCGTCCTGGCACGACCGCCTCGAACACGCCGACCTGTCCTGGGTCTTCGACGCCACCGGCGTGGCCTGAGGCGGCGCCGTGGCCAGGATCGAGGTGCCCGGGGGACCGGGGGGCGCGGCGGCCAGGGCGTGGACCGGCCGGCCCCCCATGGACGTCATGGTCGAGACCATGGTGGGCACCGTCGCCGGCCGCAGCATCCTCCCCGCGGCGGAGCGCGAGCCGGCCCGGATGCGCATCGCCCAGCTCGACGCGTGCGGGGCGTGCGCCACGGACCGCGCCCCGTCGGTGGTGGTGGCGACCGGGGTGGACGAGGACGACGACCGCCACCTCCACGAGTACCGGGACCACCCGGGCGACACCGAGCGCCGGCGCCTGGCCGTCGACTTCGCCGAGGGCTTCGCCACCGACCACGCCGCCGACCACGCCGTCGACCACGCCACCGACCATGGCGCCCTCGTGGACCGCCTGCGCCGGGCCTTCGCCGACGAGGAGACCCTCGATCGCACCCTGTGCGTGGCCGTCGACCTCGGCGTGGGCCGGGCCCCGGCCGTCCTCGGCATCGACGAGCACGCCCCGGACGAGGCCTGAGCCGTGGTCGAGGTGCGCCGCGTCGCCTACGCCGCCGACGGGACCACCATGGTGGGTCGCCTGGCCCTCCCCGACGGCGGGGGACCGGCACCGGCCGTCCTGGTGGCCCACGAGGCCAACGGCCTCGACGAGTACCAGGCCGACCGGGCCCGGCGCCTGGCCGAGCTGGGCTACGTGGCCCTGGCCATGGACTACCACGGGGACGGGCGGGTCTTCACCGACAGAGAGGCCATGATGACCCGGCTGGGCGCGCTGGGCGCCGACACCGGGCGCATGCGGGGGATCGGGCGCGCCGCCCTGGACGTGCTGTGCGCCGAGCCCCGCACCGATCCGACCCGGGTGGCCGCCGTCGGCTACTGCTTCGGGGCGGTGCTCGTCCTCGAGCTGGCCCGGGCCGGGGCCGACCTCAAGGCGGTGGTGGGCTTCCATCCGGGCGACGCCCCCCACGACCCCGGGGACAGCCGCAACATCACCGGGAGCGTGCTCCTGTGCGTGGGGGCGGACGACCCCATCTTCCCGGCCGGGGCCAGGGCCGCCCTGGAGGAGGAGCTGCGCCGGGCCGGGGTGCCCTGGGAGCTGCACCTCTACGGGGGCGTGGTGCACAGCTTCACCCACCCCAACGCCGACCGCGCCGGGCTCCCCGGCCTCGCCTACGACGAGCGGGCCGCCCGCCACTCCTGGGCCGCCATGCTGGAGCTCTTCGCCGACGTCCTGGCGTGAGGGCGCCGTCGCCGGCCGTCAGCCCCCGGCTGCGACGTCGGGGCCCGGCCCGGTGCGCACCAGGCCGTGCCCGAGCTTGTGGCGCTTGGTGCGCAGGTAGCCGGCGTTGTGGGGGTTGGGGTCCACGCTGATGGGCACCTGGGTGGTGACGGTGAGGCCGAAGCCCTCGACGCCGTGGATCTTCTTGGGGTTGTTGGTGAGGAGGCGGATGGAGCTGAGCCCCAGGTCGGTGAGGATCTGGGCCCCGATGCCGTAGTCGCGCAGGTCGACGGGGAGGCCGAGCTCGAGGTTGGCCTCGACGGTGTCGAGACCCCGGTCCTGGAGCTCGTAGGCCTGCAGCTTGGCCAGGAGGCCGATGCCACGACCCTCCTGGGCCAGGTACAGGAGCACGCCGCGCCCCTCGGCCTCGATCATGGCCAGCGAGGTCTCGAGCTGCTCGCCGCAGTCGCAGCGCAGGGAGTGGAAGATGTCCCCCGTCCGGCACTCCGAGTGCACCCGCACCAGCACGTCGTCGTGCCCGGCCACCTCCCCCTTGACCAGGGCCACGTGCTCCTTGCCGTCGACCAGGCTGCGGTAGCCGACGATGGCGAAGTCCCCGAAGCGGGTGGGCAGGGCCGTCGTGACCACCCGCTCCACCAGCGCCTCGTGGGTGCGGCGGTAGGCGATGAGGTCGGCCACGGTGATCATCGTGAGGCCGTGGCGGGCGCAGTAGCCCACCAGGTCGGGGACCCGGGCCATGGTGCCGTCGTCGTTCATGACCTCGCAGATGACGCCGGCCGGGACGAGCCCGGCCAGGCGGGCCAGGTCCACGGCGGCCTCGGTCTGCCCGGCCCGCTCCAGGACGCCCCCGCCCCGGGCCTTGAGGGGGAAGACGTGCCCCGGGCTCACCAGGTCGCCGGGGCGGCCGTCGGGATCGATGGCCACCTGCACGGTGTGGGCCCGGTCCCGGGCCGAGATGCCGGTGGTCACGCCGTGGCGGGCCTCCACCGACACCGTGAAGGCGGTCTCGAAGCGCGACTCGTTCTTGGCCGCCATCAGGCCCAGCCCCAGCTGCTCGCAGCGCTCGGCCGTCATGGCCAGGCAGATGAGGCCGCGCCCCTCCTTGGCCATGAAGTTGATGGCGTCGGGGGTGACGAACTGCGCCGCCATGGTGAGGTCGCCCTCGTTCTCCCGGCCCTCGTCGTCGCACACCACGACCATCCGGCCCTGGCGCAGCTCCTCCAGGGCCTCCTCGACGGAGGCGAAGGGGCCGGAGCCGCGGGCGGGGACGACCTCCTCGTGCGGTGCGGGCCGACCTGTGGTGCTGGGCATGGGCGAACCTCCCTGGCGAGAACAGATTCTAGAACCTGTTCCAGTCCGGGTCCAGTGCCGGCTCCGGGCGGGGTGACGGCGGGGCCGTGATGCGGGGCGGGCCGGTCAGGAGCGGGCCGGGGCCCGCCGGGCCGGGGCCGGTCCCCCCGCCCCGCCCCGGGGCCCGGCCGCCCGGGGCCGGCGGCGGCGCAGCACCAGGGCCACCAGCACCAGGGCCACCACGGTGAGGACGGACGGGGCCACGAACACCCGCCACGAGGCCCGCTCCGAGGCCACCGTGGCCGGGAGGGAGAGGAGGCCGGGATCGCTCCGGACGGCCACGCCCCGCACCGTGGACCCCACCGGGTGCAGGGCGTTGCTGGGGATGGCCTCGGTGTAGCGGCGCCCGCCGAGCTTGTAGGTCCCGGTGCAGGCGTAGCCGGCGGCGTTGCTCCCGCTGCCCCCCAGGAGCCCAAGACACCGGGTCACCTTGATCTGCACGGGGACGCCGTGGGAGCGCAGGGCCGTGATCTGGGCGTTCTTGTCGGCCCCGGCGGCGAAGAGCACGGCGGCGGTGACGAGGAGGCACAGCACCACCACCACCGCCACCACCCGGGCCACCGTGGCGATGTCGGTGTCCACGCCCGCCCCCCGCAGGGTGGTGAGGGGGGCGCCGCCCCCGTCCGGCCCGCCCGGCGCGGCCACGGGGGCCACCGGGGCCCGCCCGGCGCCGTTGGTGTGGGGGGCTCCGACCCCGGTCATCGGGAGGGGGACGGGTTCAGCGACAGGGCCGGCCCCGCCCCGTCACGTCGCACTCGACCATGCCGCGCTCCCGTCCGCCCGCCACCGTCGTGACGGGGCCCTCACGATACCGCCCGACCCTCGACGGGCCACAGGGGGAACGGGGCCCGCCCTCAGCCCGCCGGCGTGGACAGCGCGGCGGGGGCCGGCTCGGCCTCCTCGGCCGGGCCGGGGTGGGCGGGCTCGACGTAGACGTACTTCCCGCCCCGCAGCCACGAGGCCCAGGCCGCCACCAGGCAGGCCGCGATGGAGAAGTCGAAGGCGGCGTGCAGCCCCTGGCGGAAGGGCACCGAGATGAGGGCGGGGAAGAACTCCCGCCCCGTGACGAGGGCGGCGTGGCCCGGGGGGAGGTGGGCCAGCACGGTCGGTCCGAGGAGGTGCTGCATGGGGTTGAGCCCCAGGAAGGCGGCGAACAGCGTCGAGACCGGGGGGAGGTCGGCAACGCGCCGCGCCGTGGCCGCGGGGACCCCCTGGGCCACCAGGCCGTGCTCGATGGAGGCGGGCAGGGCCGAGGCCAGGCCCACGATCATGAGGGTGAAGAAGATCCCGATGGACAGCACCTGGGCCGAGTTCTGGAAGGTGGAGTTCATGCCCGATCCCGCCCCCCGGTGCTGGGCCGGGAGGCTGTTCATGACCCCGGCCCGGTTGGGGGAGGCGAAGGAGCCCATGGACAGCCCGGTCACGAGCAGGATGAGGCCGAACTGCCAGTAGGCGAAGTCGATGGGCAGGAGCTCGAGCACCAGGAAGGACGCGGCCGAGGCCAGCATCCCGCCCGTGGCGAAGGGGCGCGCCCCGAAGCGGTCCGAGAGGATGCCGGCCACCGGCCCCGACACCAGGAACCCGGCCGTGAGCGGGAGCATGTAGATGCCGGCCCACAGGGGGGTGCGGGCGAAGTCGTAGCCGTGGCGGGGGAGCCAGATCCCCTGGAGCCAGATGATGAGCATGAACATGAGCCCGCCCCGGCCCACGGCGGCCAGGAAGCTGGCCAGCACCCCGGCGGTGAAGGCCCGGATGCGGAACAGGGCCAGGCGGAACATGGGATCGGGGGCCCGGGTCTCGATGACGGCGAAGATCCCGAGGAGCACCACCCCCCCGCCCAGCTCCCCGATGACGGCGGGCGAGGTCCACCCCATGGTGTGCCCGCCGGACGGCTCGATGCCGTAGGTGATGCCCAGCATGACCGCCACCAGCCCCAGGGCGAAGGTGATGTTGCCGGGCCAGTCGATATGGGCCGCGGCGTGGCGTCCCACCTCGCGCAGCTTGAGGTAGCCCCACACCGTGCCGAACAGGCCGATGGGCACCGACACCAGGAAGATGAGGCGCCAGTTGATGGGGGCCAGCACGCCGCCCAGCACCAGCCCGATGAAGGTCCCGCTGATCCCGGCCGCCTGGTTGATCCCGAGGGCCATGCCCCGCTGCTGGTGGGGGAAGGCGTCGGTGAGGATGGCGGCCGAGTTGGCGATGAGCATGGCCGCCCCCACGCCCTGGAAGACCCGCACGATCACGAGCCACCAGCCCGCCGCCGGCCCGCTCAGCCACGTCACGGTGAGCAGCAGGGAGAAGAAGGTGAAGACGGCGAAGCCCAGGTTGTACATGCGCACCCGCCCGAAGATGTCGCCCAGGCGCCCCAGGTTGACCACGAGCACGCTCGTCACCACCAGGAAGCTCAGGATCATCCACAGCAGGTAGAAGCTGTTGCCGGGCAGGAGCGGGTCGAGGTGGATGCCGCGGAAGATGTCGGGCAGCGAGATGAGCATGATCGAGCCGTCGATGGTGGCCATGAGCATGCCCATGGTGGTGTTGATCAGGGCCACCCACCGGTAGCCGTCGGCGGGCGGTTCGTCCTCGCCCGCCGCGGGCCCCGATGCCGGCCCGCCGCTCGCGTGGTCGCCGTCCGTGCTCCGCACCTCGAGGCCAATCTACCGACGCCCGGGAGGGTGGCGATCCCGCCCCGCCCACCCGGGCACGGGCTCCCGGGCACGGGCTCCCGGGCACGGTCTGCGGGGTGCGAGGTGCGGGGGCTGTTGTGCCCGGTGGGCGCCGGTGCGACGATGAGGCGCGAGGAGGCCGTGCCATGACGAGCGACACCGCCGGGCCCGACATCGAGCTGATGAGCGGGGAGTTCCATGCCGGGGACCCCTACCCCGCCTTCGCCTGGATGCGCCGCCACGCCCCCGTCTTCCACGACGAGCGGGGCGGCATCTGGGGGCTGGCCCGCTACGCCGACGTGCGCGCCGCCGGGCAGGATCCGGGAACCTTCTCCAGTGCCCACGGGTCGCGCCCCGACACGCCGCTTCCCTTCATGATCGACATGGACGCCCCCGAGCACCGCCAGCGCCGGCGCCTGGTGAGCGCCGGCTTCACCCCCCAGGCCGTGGCGCGCCGCCTGGCCCGCATCGCCGCCGTGTGCGACGACATCCTCGACGCCGTGTGCGAGCAGGGGAGCTGCGACCTGGTGGCCGACATCGCCGCTCCCCTCCCCGTGGTGCTCATCGCCGACATGCTGGGGTTCGGCTCGGGGGACTGGGCCAAGCTCCTGGAGTGGTCCGACACCATGCTCATGTCCCAGGGGTCGACCGACCCCGGCGCGTTCGAGCTGGCCACCACGGCCTTCATCGAGTGGGACGGCTACATCCGCGCCCTCATCGACGAGCGCCGGCGCACCGGGGCCGCCGACGACCTGCTGGGCGAGCTCGTCCACGGCGAGGTGGACGGGGCCCGCCTGGACGACGCCTCGCTCGTGCACGAGGCCCTGCTCCTCCTGGTCGGGGGGGACGAGACGTCGCGCCACGTCATCAGCGGCGGCCTCGAGGCGCTCCTGCGCCGTCCCGACCAGCACGCCGCCCTGGCCGCCGACCGGGGGCTCGTGCCCGACGCCGTGGAGGAGATGCTGCGCTGGGTCTCCCCCATCCGCACCATGAACCGCCACACCACCCGGCCCGTGGAGGTGGCGGGCACCACCATCCCCGCCGGGGAGAACGTGCTCCTCCTCTACCCCTCGGCCAACCGGGACGAGGCGGTGTTCGCCGACCCCGAGACCTTCGACATCCGCCGCCGGCCCAACGACCACGTGGCCTTCGGCTTCGGGGCCCACCTGTGCCTGGGGCACCGCCTGGCCCGGGCCGAGATCGCCACCATGGTCGAGCGCGTCCTCGAGCGCCTCCCCGACATCCACCTGGTGGACGAGGGGCCCCACCCCCGGCGGGTCTCGAACTTCATCGTGGGCTTCGAGACCCTGCCCGTGGCCTGGACCCCCACCCCCCGCCGGGGGGGCTGAGCCTGCCCCTCAGGCCCCGGGGTCGGGTGCCCCGTCGGTCCGGGACAGGGCACCGCGGGGCCGGGGGGACCCCCCGGAACGGGCCCGGGCCAGGCGGGCCGCCTCGGAGGCGGCCTCCTCGGCCAGGGTGAACTCGTGGGACACCTGGGTGCGGACGTAGGCGGCGGCCACCACCCCCGTCCCCACCAGCAGCGCCGTGGCCAGGCCCAGGCCGATGCTGCCCAGGTGCTGCGACCACCGGGCCGCCCCGGCCAGGGAGCCCCGGCCCCGGTACAGGAGGAAGCTGCCCGCCACGTTGGAGACGGCCGCGCTCAGCACCACCACGTACAGGGGGAGTGACCACGTGGCCAGGGCCTTGGCCCGCAGGAGGTGGTCGAAGGCGGCGATGACGGTGGGATCGTCACCGGCGGGGGCATCGTCCCCGGCCGCCTCGGCCAGGGCGATCTCGGCCCCCCAGATGCGCACCTGCCACCACACCAGCCAGGCCGTGCTGAGGAGGACGAAGGCGAAGGCGGGGGAGGCCCACGTGGTGGCGGCCTGCATGGCCAGCCCCGTGCCCTGCACGGTGGACAGGGGGGCGGCCTCGCTCCCCAGGCCGGTGGTGACGCCCACCGCCACCCCGGTGGCGGTGAGGATGACGAAGGCCACCAGGATGACGGCGGCCAGGACCTCGGGGAGCTCCCAGTCGGCGTGGCGCACGGCCCCGACCCCGGCGCTCGGGGCTCGGCCGGCCTGGTCGCTCATGACCGGAGCCTACGGGTCCACCCCGACGGTGACCTACATTGCCGCCCGTGCGGGGCGGGCGTCCCGCACGGGGCAGGGAGGTGGGACGGTGGCCTACGACGTGGAGGGACGCACGGCCCTGGTCACGGGGGCGTCCTCGGGCATCGGCGCCGGCCTGGCCGAGGGCCTGGCCCGGGCCGGGGCCACGGTGGGCCTGGTGGCCCGGCGCCGCGACCGCCTGGCCGAGGTGCTCGAGCGGTGCCGGGCCCACGCCCCGGGCTCGCGGATGTGGGTGGCCGACCTGGCCGACCCCGAGGCGGTGGAGGCCGTGGCCCACTCGGCCCGGGACGAGCTGGGCCCGGTCGACGTCCTCGTCAACAACGCCGGCATCCCCAAGCGCCGCCACGTCACCCGCCTCGACGCCGCCACCGTCGACGCCGTCATGCACCTCAACTACTCGAGCCCGGTGCGCCTCACCCTGGCCCTCCTCCCCTCGATGCTCGAGCGGGGCCAGGGCCGCATCGTGAACGTGTCGTCGGTGGCGGCCACCCTGAGCTCCCCGGGCGAGGCCGCCTACGGAGCGTCGAAGGCGGCCCTGGCCGTGTTCTCCGAGACCATGGCCGTGGACCTGTGGGACACCGGGGTCAAGGTCATGGTCGTCTATCCCGGGGTGGTGGACACCGAGCTGTTCACCCTGCCCGACAACGACCCCTTCACGGCCGAGGTCGAGGCCATCCCGGTGGAGGAGGCGGTGGCGGCCGTGCTGGAGGGCCTGGCCGCCGACGCCCTCGAGGTCTACGTCCCGGCCTGGTTCGGCGACCTCACCCCCCGCAAGGCGGCCGACGTGGCCGGGTTCCTGGCCGGCACGGCCGCCTACCAGCGAGCGCGGGCCGACGCCGCCCCTAGTGGAGGTTGAAGACGGCCGCCACGAGCAGGCCCAGCACCAGGAGGGACCCGGCCCGGCGGGTGTGGACGAAGGCGATGGCGGCGAACCACAGGGGCCACACCGGGAAGTGCTCGGGCGGCTCCTCGGGCTTGGGCCGCCGGAAGGCCCCCGCCGCCGTGGCGAACTTGGGCAGGGCCCCCAGGCTGAGGAGGGCGGGCCAGGGCATGGCCCGCACCGCCACGCTCACCGCCACGGCCACGTAGAAGCTCGCCATGAGGCCCACGGTGGCGGCCCGGGCCCGGCGCTCGCCCAGCACCACGGGGAGGGTCCGCACCCCCATGGGCCCGTCGAAGGGGGCCTTGTCGATGTGCTTGCCCATGAGCACCGCCGTGCACAGGAGGCCATAGGGGACCGAGGCCACCACGATCTCCCACGGGAGACGGCCCAGGGCGGCGTAGTAGGTCCCGCACACCATGAGCGGGCCCCACACCACGAAGACGTCGGGCTCGCCCAGGCCCCGCTTCTTGAGGCGCAGGGGCGGGGCCGTGTAGGCCACCGACAGGAGGAAGCCCCCCAGGGCGAAGGCCACCACGGGCCACCCCCGGGCCACGGCCAGCACCACCAGGATGGCCAGGTCGAGGACGTTCACGGCCAGAGCGGCCCGGGCCAGCCCGGCCCGCGTGGTCATCCCCGAGAGGACGGGGTGGGGGGCGTACAGGGCGCGGGGGTAGGTGGCGGTGTCGTTGCCCACCTCCACGTCGAAGAGGTCGTTCATGAGGTTGTTGGCGGTGTGGGCCAGGACCAGGCCCACGATCGCCAGGACCAGGAGCCCGGGGTCGAGGCCGGGGTGGCGCACGGCCAGCAGCGCCGCCACCAGCCCCGACACCAGGGTCATGGGGAGCACGGCGGCCCGGGTCAGCACGAGCCAGCGCGCCAGCGGGTCGAGGGGGCGCCCGGTGGGGGGGTTGGTGGTGCGCAGGACCTCGACCCAGGCCGAGACCCGGCCCTGGACCGGCCGGGCCGGGGCCCCGGGGCTCGGGGGCCGGGCGTCGCTCACGGCGGCATCGTACCGAGCACCGGGCCCCGGGCGCCGGGCCCTGGGTGCGGGGCCCGGCTAGAGGAGGAGCCGGGCCATGGGGCTGTCGGGGGGGAGGCGCTCGACCTCGAGGCCCGAGGCGGCGATGCGCACCAGGAGGGGCTCGAGGTCGTCGCGGTGCTGGAGCTCCACCCCCACCAGGGCGGGACCGAACTCGCGGTCGTTCTTCTTGATGTACTCGAACAGGACGATGTCGTCGGTGGGGCCCAGGCACTCGTCGACGAAGCGGCGCAGGGACCCGGGGCGCTGGGGGAAGCCCACCACGAAGTAGTGCTTGAGGCCCTGGTGCACCAGGCTGCGCTCGATGATCTCGTCGTAGCGGGCCACGTCGTTGTTGCCGCCGCTCAGGATGCCCACCACGGTGTGCCCGGCGACCTCGGGGGCGAGCTCCCCCAGGGCGGCCAGGGCCAGGGCCCCGGCCGGCTCGGCCACGATCCCGTCGTCCTGGTAGAGCGCCAGCTGCTCGGTGCAGACCCGGCCCTCGGCCACCACCTCGAAGCGCTTCACGAGGTCACGGACCACGGCGAAGGTGAGGGTGCCGGGGGGGCGCACCACGGCGCCGTCCACGAAGGGGTCCTCGATGTCGATGGTGACGGGATGCCCGGCCTCGAGGGAGCGGGCCATGGCCGGGGCCCCGGCCGGCTGCACCCCCACCACCTCGGTCGGCGCGGCCAGGGCGTCGAGGACCACGGCGATGCCCGAGGCCAGGCCCCCGCCCCCGATGGGCACGGCCATCACGTCGGGGGGGCGGCCCAGCTGATCCAGCACCTCCAGCGCCACCGTCCCCTGGCCCGCCACCGTGGCGGGGTGGTCGAAGGTGGGCACCACGGTGGCCCCGGTCGAGGCGGCGTAGGCGGCGGCGGCGGCGTTGGCGTCGTCGAAGCTGTCCCCGGCGAAGCGCACGTCGACCAGGTCCCGGGCCAGGGCCCGAATGCGGGCCACCTTCTGGCGGGGGGTGCGCTGGGGCAGGAACACCGCCCCCCGCACCCCGAGGTGGCAGCAGCTCCACGCCACCCCCTGGGCGTGGTTGCCGGCGCTGGCGCACACCACCCCGGCCGCCAGGGTCTCGGGCCCCAGAGCGGCGATGAAGTTGTAGGCGCCCCGGATCTTGTAGGAGCGCACCACCTGGAGGTCCTCGCGCTTGAGCCACACCTCGGCCCCGGTGGCATCCGACAGGCGGGCGTTGCGCTGCAGGGGGGTGCGGACCCCCAGGGGCTCGAGGCGGGCGGCGGCGGCCCGCACGTCGTCGAGGCCCAGCTGGTCGCGCCACATCGACGACGACACTACGGCCGCGGCGCCGGCTCAGGGGGCGGGGGCCACCAGCTCCAGGCGCCCGGCCGCGCCCGCCATCTCCTCCTCGGCCGCACCGAGGTCGGCCTGGCCGCACGTCAGCACCAGCCGGGTCACCCCCATCCCGGCCAGCTCCCCCACCGTCTCGGGGGTGGCCTGGGCCGCCATGGCGCTCACGGTGATCTCCAGGGCGTGGCGGGGGCGCCCGGCCGCCTCGAGCTCGTCGCCCAGGCGGCCGAGGGCGGCCTCGAGCTCGGCCCCCCACAGGCCCAGGGGCTGCCAGCCGTCGCCCCGACGGGCGGCCCGCCGGATCGAGGCCGGGCTGTGGCCCCCCACGTGGACGGGGACCCCGCCCGGGCGCAGCGGCTTGGGGAAGCTGTGGGCGCGGGTGAAGGCGAAGAACTCCCCGGCGAAGGCCGCACCGTCGGTGCCGCTGTCGGCCCACAGGGCCCGCATGGCGTCGATGCACTCGTCGGCCCGCCGTCCCCGGCTGGCGAAGTCCACCCCGCACGCCTCGAGCTCCTCGCGCATCCAGCCCACCCCGACGCACAGGCGCACCCTCCCCCCCGAGAGCCGGTCCAGGGTGGCCAGGCGCTTGGCCAGGACGGCGGGGTGGTGGACGGGGAGGACCAGCACCCCCGTGGCCAGTCCCAGGGTGGAGGTCACCCCGGCCAGGTAGGCCAGCAGGTCCAGGGGGTCGGGGATGCGGCAGTCGAGGGGGAGGGGCATGCGCCCCGAGGGGGCGTAGGGGTAGCGGCTGGTGTAGTCGCCCACCACCAGGGGGTGCTCCACCGTCACGATCGACTCGTAGCCCAGGGCCTCGACGGCGCGGGCGAAGCCGGCCATCCACACCGGGTCGGCGCACACCCCGGCCCGCACCGGGGGCAGGGCCGCCACCACCAGCGGGGCCGGGCCCGCCGGGGCCGGGGCCGCCGTCACCGCTCCTCCAGGGGGCGATCCTGGCGCCAGTCCAGGCGCAGGCGGCGCTCGGCGAAGCACCACCCCCCGGGGCGGCGCTCGTAGCGGTCGGCGTAGCGCACCGCCATGACGAGGAGCCGGGCCTGCCCGTCGCGGTCGTAGAGATGGTGGGCCAGGCAGGTGGTCTCGCCCCGGGCCCCGTCCCCGTCGGGCTCCACCACCTGGCCCCCCACCACGTGGGTGGTGGCGCGGTAGCGGGCCAGGCCCGCCTCCAGGGCGGCGGCGACGTCGTCGCGCCCGGAGCGGACCACGGGGTCCTCGACGGTGCCCGGGCCGAAGTGGGCCACCAGGCGCCCGCCGGGGCTGAAGAGGGCGGCCACGGCGGGAACGTCGCGGTGGTCCACCCCCGAGGCGTAGCGGTCCACCAGCCGGCGCAGGGCCACCAGGTCCTCGGTGCTGACGCTGTCCTCGACCACCGGCCGCATCGTAGGACGGACCGCCCCGGCCCACTCCGACCACGCACGGCCCCCGTATCCACCACGCAGCGGGGTGGGGCCGGACGGGGGGACGGACGGACGGCCC
>DATJOV010000303.1:0-6547 GCA_035506735.1 Acidimicrobiales bacterium
CTGGCCCGAGGCCCGCGTGGTGTTCGTGGACGTGGAGACGTCCAACTGGACCTGGGACCAGCAGCGCCAGCAGTACTACTGGCACCGCTTCTACTCCCACCAGCCCGACCTCAACTACGAGAACCCCGACGTGGTCGAGGCCATGTTCGGCGTGGTCCGGTTCTGGCTCGACCTCGGCCTCGACGGCTTCCGCCTCGACGCCGTGCCCTACCTCTTCCAGCGGGACGGGACCACGGGGGAGAACCTGCCCGAGACCCACGCCCTGCTGCGCCAGCTGCGCAAGGAGGTCGACGCCGCCCACCCCAACCGGGTGCTCCTGGCCGAGGCCAACCAGTGGCCCTCCGACCTCGTCGACTACTTCGGGGACGGCGACGAGTGCCACATGTGCTTCCACTTCCCCCTCATGCCCCGGCTCTTCATGGCGGTGCGGCGCGAGCAGCGCTTCCCCGTGACCGAGATCCTGGCCCAGACGCCCGAGATCCCCGAGGGGTGCCAGTGGGCCATCTTCCTGCGCAACCACGACGAGCTCACCCTGGAGAAGGTGACCGAGGAAGAGCGCGACTACATGGTGGCCGAGTACGTGAAGGACCCCCGCATGCGCCGGCACATGGGGATCGGGCGGCGCCTGGCCCCCCTGCTGGACGGGGACCGGCGGCTGGCCGAGCTGCTCCACGCCGTGCTGTTCTCCCTGCCGGGGAGTCCCGTCATCTACTACGGGGACGAGGTCCTCATGGGCGACAACGTCTACCTCGGCGACCGCGATTCGGTGCGCACCCCCATGCAGTGGAGCCCGGACCGCAACGGGGGGTTCAGCCGGGCCGACTTCGCCCAGCTCTACCTGCCCCCCCTCATGGACCCCGTCTACGGCTTCGAGGCCGTCAACGTGGAGGCCCAGCAGCGCAACCCGAGCTCGCACCTGCACTGGCTGCGCAGCATCCTCCAGACCCGGCGCCAGTTCCCCGTGTTCGGCAGCGGCACCTTCGAGCTCGTGCCGTGCGCCAACCCCTCCATCCTGGCCTACGTGCGCAGCCCCCGGGCCGAGGAGCACGGGGCCGAGCACCGTTCCCGGCGGGCGGGTCGCACGAGCCGGGCCGGGCGCGCCCCGCGCCCCCCGGGCGACGCCGGCTCCAACCCCGTGCTGTGCGTCCACAACCTGAGCCGCTTCGCCCAGCCGGCCGAGCTCGACCTGGTGCGCTGGTCGGGCCGCACGCCCGTCGAGCTCCTGGGGCGGGTACCGTTCCCGCCCGTGGGCGGCGCGACCTACGGCGTGACCCTCGGCCCCTACGGCTTCTACTGGTTCGAGCTCCTCGAGGGCCACGGGGCCGAGCACGGGGCCCGCGAGCCGGGGATGCTGGCGTGAGCCCGGCCGGCCCCGCCCCCGCGGACGTCTCCGACGCGGCCCGCGCCATGCTGGGCGAGCTGGTCTCCTCCTACGCGGCCCGCCACCCCGACTGGGATCCCGAGGCCACCGTCGAGGTGATCGAGGTGGAGCCCATGCTGGGGGGCCGGCCCGGCATCGTGGATGTGGTGGCGCGTCTCGGGAGCCGGACCGTGCACGTGCCCTTCGGCCTGCGCACCCCGGGGGAGGAGGGACGGTTCGTCCCCGAGGGCGAGGACGCCGTGCTCGGCACCTTCGACGACGGCCGGGGCCCGGTCGTGGCCTTCGAGGCCACCCGCGACGTCGAGGTGGCCGTCATGCTCCTCCAGCTCGTGTCGGAGGCCACCGCCGACGCCGCCCTGGTGCGCCCCGTGAGCGAGGACGCCGGGGCGACCACCCTCGCCTTCGACGACCGGCTGGCCTTCACCGTCTACCACGAGGTCGTCGACGGGGCCCGTCCCGACCTCGAGCTGTTCCTGGCCCTCGACGAGGTGGGCTTCAACCACCTCGCCGCCCCGGTGGCGGTGTGGCGCCGGCACGGGCGCGACCTCGGGCTGGTCCAGGAGTACCTGCCGGGCGCCTCGTCGGGATCGGCGCTGGCCCTCACCTCGGTGCGCGACCTCTACGCCTCGGGCGGCCCGCCCGAGCTGGCCGGCGGGGACTTCGGCGCCGAGGCCCACCGCCTCGGGACCATGGCGGCGCGCATGCACGTGTGCCTGGACAAGGCCTTCGGCCACGACATGGTGGACGTGGGCCCCTGGGCCGAGGAGATCCGGGCCGCCGTGGGCGCCGTCGCCCCCGAGGAGCTCGGGCGCCCCGAGACCGAGGAGCTCCTGGACGAGCTGGGCGGGCTCCGCCTGTCCTCGCCCGTGATCCGGACCCACGGGGACTTCCACCTGGGCCGGACGAGCCGGACCGAGCAGGGGTGGTACGTGGTCGACTTCGCCCCGGCCGCCCGGCCCGCCACCACCATCGGCGCCGCGCCCCGGGGCGGGGAGGGCGGCCCCGTCCTGCGTCCGGCCGTGGCCGACGTGGCCGACATGCTGTGGTCCTTCGGCGTGGTGGCCGGCGCCGCCGCCGACGAGCGGGACCCCTCCGGCCGGGACGGCCTGGCCGAGCTGGCCCGGGCCTGGGTGACCCGCAACCGCCGGGCCTTCCTGGCCGGCTACCTGGGCGTCCCCGGGATCAGCGCCCTGGTCCCGCCCGGGCGCGACGCCCTGCGCGTCTTCACCGCCGCCCTGGAGCTGGTGCGGTCGGTGGTCCACGGGGCCCGGCGGGGCGACGGCCCCTCCTAGGATTGCCCGGTGCGCATCGGCATCCTGACGGGCGGGGGTGACTGCCCGGGGCTCAACGCCGTCATCCGGGCCGTGGTGCTGGCGGCCACGCTCCGCCACGACGACGAGGTGGTGGGGTTCCTGGACGGGTGGAAGGGCGTGCTCGAGGACGAGCGGGTCCCCCTCGGGGTGGAGCGCTGCCGCGACATCCTGGCGCTGGGGGGCACCATCCTCGGCACGTCCCGGACCAATCCCTTCACGGCCGAGGGCGGCCCCGAACGGGCCGTGGCCACGCTCCGGGCGGCCGGCATCGACGCCCTCGTGGCGGTGGGGGGCGAGGACACCCTGGGCGTGGCCGAGCGGCTGGGCGCCCTGGGGGCGCACTGCGTGGGGGTCCCGAAGACCATCGACAACGACCTGTCGGGGACCGAGGTCACCTTCGGCTTCGACACCGCCGTGCAGATCGCCACCGAGGCCATCGACCGCCTGCGCACCACGGCCGAGTCCCACCACCGCGTCATCGTGTGCGAGGTCATGGGCCGCCACGTGGGCTGGATCGCCACCCACGCCGGCATCGCCGGCGGCGCCGCCGCCATCCTCGTGCCCGAGGTGCCCTTCGAGCTCGACGCCGTGTGCGAGCGCCTGCGCCAGCGCCACCGGGGCGGCCTCTTCTCCTCCATCGTGGTGGTGTCGGAGGGGGCCGTGCCCGCCCAGGGCGACGGGGCGGGGGCCTCGGACAAGGCCGTGGACCAGTTCGGGCACGTCCGGCTGGGGGGCATCGGTGCCTGGCTGGCCGAGGAGATCGAGGCCCGCACCGGCTTCGAGGCCCGCGTCACCATCCTGGGCCACATCCAGCGGGGCGGGACGCCCTCGGCCTTCGACCGCGTCCTCGCCACCCGCTTCGGGGTGTCGGCCGTGGCCGCCGTCCACGACGGGGCCTTCGGGACCATGGTCGCCCTCCAGGGGGGACGCATCGTGCGGGTGCCCATCGCCGAGGCCGTGGCCCGTCCGAAGACCGTCGACCTCGAGCTCTACCAGGACGTGGCCGGGGTGTTCCTGGGCTGAACCCCGGACGGGGCCCGTCGGTCCGTGCGCCCGCAGGTCAGGCCGGGACGGCGACCCGCAGCTCCTCGGTGGCCTGCTCGGGCGGCACGATGTTGATGAGGACGCCGGTGCCGGCCTCGAAGCCTGCCGTCGTGGTCAGCTTGGGCAGGACGTGGGCGTGCCAGTGGTACGGCTCGGGGGCCCGGTAGGGGGCCGAGTGGAACACCACGTTGTAGGAGACCTCGCCCAGCCGCTCGTGCAACGACCCCAGGACGGTGCGCAGGGCCCGCCCCACGGCGGCCAGGTCCGAGGGCGTGGCGCGGTGGAGGTGGGGGCTGTGGGTGCGGGGGATGACGAGCATCTCGTACGGGGTCCCGCTCCAGAAGGGGCACACCACCAGGACCCGGTCGTTGGCGTAGACGACGCGGTGGCGGGCGTCCTCCTCGGCGTCCACGGTGGTGCACAGCAGGCACCGCCCCGCGAACCGGGCGAAGCCGGCCTGCTCCTCGGCCAGCTCGCGCGGGACGAAGGACATCCCCAGGAGCTGGCCGTGGGGGTGCTCGATGGAGGCGCCCGCCTCCCGGCCGGAGTTGACGATGGCCTGGCTGTAGCGCAGCCCCGGGATCGAGGAGTGCTCCTCGATGCGGTCCCGGATGGCGGCCATGACCAGCACGGCCTGCTCGTCGGAGATGCCCTCCCAGCCGTGGTCGTGGTCGGGGGAGATCACGAGCACCTCGTGGATCCCCCCCGCCGTGGCCTGGGTGAAGACCGGGCCCCGGTTCTCCACCACGAAGGGGTGGTCGCCCTCGAAGGCGGGATAGAGGTTGGGCACCACCCGCACCAGCCAGGACCCGCTGGCGCCGTAGGTCTCGAGCGCGGGCGGGGTGGACTCCTCGTTGCCGGGACAGAAGGGGCAGGGCCGGGAGGTGTCGGCCTGGACCAGCGAGGCGCGCGGGGCGAAGGAGAAGGGCCGCTGTGAGCGGTCGACGCTGACCACCACCCACCGGCCGGTGAGCGGGTCCAAGCGGAGTTGGTTCATCCCATGCCCCCCGGCCCCTTCGCTGACGTCACGGTAGCCGTGCTGCCCTCGACATTCCCATTACCCATCAGTAACCTACCGGCTCCTCCGTGACGTCGTGCCCTGCGGGGCGACCGTGGACCCCGGGCCGGGCCCGGGACGCGGGATGCGCCGGCCCTGGTCGGCGACGGCGGTGCTCCACCTCCACGGTACCCCCCGCCGATCGGCAGGCGGATGCATGGCGTGCGGGTCGAGCGCAGCCGGCCCGGTTGGCGGTCCCGGCGCCGCCACGGCGACGATGGCGTCCGTGCACGGCGGCGGGCTGCAGGCGATGGCCGGTCCCGCCGCCCCCCCGCACCCCGTCCCCACCGGTCCCCTCTTCAGCATCCTCCTGGTCCTCCACGTCCTGTGCGCCCTGGTCGGGTTCGGCGCCATGGTGCTCACCGCCGTCCAGGCCGTGCGGGCCGGCGCCGGGCCGTCCGCCCCCGGCGCCGGCACGGTGCGCCGCTACTTCCGGCCCGGGCCGAACATCGCCGGGCGTTTCCTCTACGGGGTGCCGGTCTTCGGCTTCGCCCTCCTCGCCGCCAGCCGGCACGCCTTCGACGCCGCCGACGGCTTCGTGGTCCTGGGCCTGTGCCTCTGGGTGGGCGCCGTGGCCCTGGCCGAGGCCGTGGTGTGGCCGGGGGAGCGTCGCATCCAGGCGGTGGTGACCGAGTCCTGGGACGACCCGGGCACCGCCCCCGGGCTCCACGCCACGTGCCGGCGGGTGGTGGCGGCCGTGGCGGTGGAGGTCCTGGCGTTCCTGGCCGCCACGGTGATCATGATCGGCAAGCCCTGAGCCCTGCCTAGGCTGGCCCGGTGCGGGCCTACCTGGACCACGCCGCCACCTCCCCGCTGCGTCCCGAGGCCCTGGCGGCCATGCTCCCGTACCTCACCGAGCACTTCGGCAACCCCTCCGGTGCCCACGCCGTGGCCCGCCGGGCCCGGCTGGCCGTGGACGAGGCCCGGGACGAGATCGCCCGGTGCCTGGGGTGCGAGCCGGGGGAGGTGGTGCTCACCTCGGGGGGGACCGAGTCCGACAACCTCGCCGTCCTCGGTGCCGCCCGCCGGGGCCGGGTGCTGTGCTCGGCCGTGGAGCACCACGCCGTGCTGGAGGCGTGCCGGGCGGCGGGAGGGGGCGTCCTCCCCGTCCTGCCCTCGGGGATCGTCGACCTGGCCGCCCTGCGCAGCGCCCTCTCCCCCGACGTGGCCCTGGTGTCGGTGATGCTGGTGAACAACGAGGTGGGTGTGGTGCAGCCGTTGCAGGAGGTGGCGGCGGCGGTGCGGGCCCTGGCGCCGAACGCCCTCCTCCACACCGACGCCGTGGCCGCCGTGGGGTGGCGCGACGTGGCGGCCGAGACCGCACCGGCCGACCTGGTCTCGGTCAGCGCCCACAAGTTCGGGGGTCCCAAGGGCGCCGGCGTGCTGGTGGTGCGGGGCGGGGCCGACGTGGCGCCCCTCCTCCACGGCGGTGGCCAGGAGCGGGGGCGACGGCCCGGCACCCACGACGTGGCCGGGGTGGCCGGCCTGGCCGCCGCCCTGGCCGCCGCCACCGACGGCCGGGTGGCCGAGGCGGCCCGGGTGGCGGGCCTGCGCGACCGCCTGGCCGACGGGCTCGCCGGCGCCGTCCAGGGGGTGCACGAGACGGGGATCGAGGCGGGCCCGGGCGGCCCCGACCGGTCCTCCAAGAGCGCGGCCAGCTGCCACCTCTGCTTCGACGGGGTCGACCAGGAGGAGCTGGTCGTGCTCCTCGACGGCGCCGGGGTGTGCGCCTCGGCCGGGGCGGCCTGCGCC
>DATJOV010000304.1:0-7179 GCA_035506735.1 Acidimicrobiales bacterium
CACCGCCACCGACCGGCTCCCCGGTGGCCGCAGGCGCGCCAGCGCCTCGGCGTCGACGGCGGGCGGCGTGGCGTCGGGATCGTGGGCGAGCCACCACAGCCGCTCCGTACCGAAGCGCAGGGTGTCGACCATGCGCCACAGGTGATCGGCGGCGCCGGCCAGTGCCCCGGCGCCGATCCCGCCCACGTCCTCCAGGGCCAGGGCGTAGAGCTCGGGTGATTCGGCCACCATGCCGATGGCGTCGTCGCGCCCCCAGTCCCAGGAGAACCCGCACACCGAGCACCGGGGGCGGAGGGTGTCGGGCACGGGACCATGGTAGGTGGCGCCGCCGGGCCGGTCCTGTGGGTCCGCTGGGAACGCCGTCACCGGCCGCGGCGGCGCCGCGACGACCCGAAGCTCGGGCGCGCCACGGCGCGCCTGCGACGCGGCACGCCGGCACGACGCGCGCACGGAGATCCTCGACGGGCGCGGCGCCGTTCCGTACCATCGCCGGTAGTGCCCGTGCGAGCCGTCCCGCGCCCATGAGGTCCACCACGACCGCAGCGCACCGCTGGGGGCGCGGCCTGGTGGTGGCCACCATGACCGTCGTGGGCGCGTGGGCCGGGCTGGCCGGCCAGGTCCACCGGGCGCCACCGGTGCATGTCGCCGCCCGCCTGACCGCCGACGAGCAGTTCTCGGGCACGGGCATCTCCGCCTACGGCGACGCCGCGTCCGAGGGGAGCTTCTCGGGGCTCACGTTGTCGGCTCCGGCCGTCGCCATGGCCGCCACCCCCGACGGGCAGGGGTACTGGGTCGCCGCCGCCGACGGGGGGGTCTTCGCCTTCGGTGACGCCGCCTATCTGGGGGGCATGGGCGGCACCGCCCTGTACGCCCCCATCGTGGGGATGGCGGCCACCCCGGACGGCAAGGGCTACTGGCTCGTGGCCGCCGACGGCGGGGTCTTCGCCTTCGGCGACGCCACCTATCTGGGCTCCCTGGGCGGGGTGCACCTCGCCGCCCCCATCGTGGGGACGGCCGCCACCCCCGACGGCGGGGGCTACTGGCTCGTGGCCGCCGACGGGGGGGTCTTCGCCTTCGGCGACGCCGTGTTCCACGGCTCGCTCGGGGGCATCACCCTGGTGGCACCGGTGTCGGGCATGGCCGCCACCCCCGACGGCGGGGGCTACTGGCTGGTGGGGTCGGACGGCGGCGTCTTCGCCTTCGGCGACGCCGCCTTCCACGGCTCGGTGGCCGACGCCGACATCGGCACGTGGGTCACGGGCATCGCCGCCACCCCCGACGGCCAGGGCTACTGGCTGGCGGCGGCGACGGCCGCCGTCCTGCCCTTCGGTGACGCCGTGTCGTACGGGCCCGACCCCAACGAGCCGCCCTTCCCGCCCACCGCCGCCATCGTCCCCACCCCCGACGGCAAGGGCGACTGGCTGCTGCAGCCCGACTCCATCAGCACCACCTTCTCCTCACCCGACCCGCCCCCGAGCTTCCCCGGGGGCGAGACGGCGGTACGGATCGCCGCCAGCCAGATCGGTCCGGATCCCGACGTGGCCCAGGGGGCGTACTGCAACCCGTACGGACCGTGCGAGGAGTGGTGTGCGCTCTTCGCCACCTGGGTGTGGCAGCAGGTGGGGGTGGCCATCCCCCGCTACCCCTTCACGGGGAGCATCGACGCCTGGGCCGCCGCCCGTCACCTGGCCATGGCGCCGACCGCCACCCCTGCGCCCGGTGACGTGGTGCTCTACGGCACGGGGCCCCAGAACCCCGCCACCTCCCAGCACGTGGCGATCGTGGCCGAGGTCTGGCCCGACGGGGCCATCACCACCATCGACGGCGACGCCGGCCCCGAGCCCGACGGGAAGGCCGCCGTGGCCTTCAACGGCCCGTTCCTGCCCTCGCAGTCCCTGGCCTACAACGGGATGGCCATCTACGCCTTCGCCCGGGCCTGAGCGCCCGCTCGGGCCCCCGGGGACCGGTGGCCCGTCGGCCGGGCGCGGCGGAGCCGGCTCAGCCGCCGCCGCCGGCGGCGTGCTGGGCCTTGTGGGCCAGGTCCCGGGCCGTGCCGGGGAGGTCGGCGTCGCGTACCGCCCCGGCGGTGTCGCGCACGGCATCGGCCGTCCGCTGCGCCACGTGGGAGGCGGCCTCGGGGATGCGTTCGATCACGCCGGGGGCCCGGTCGGCGACCTCGCCCATCACGGCGGCCGCCTTCCGGCGCGAGCCGACCCCGAGGTCGAGCACCACACCCCCTGCCATGCCGGTGAGCGCACCGACGACGAGACCCTTCCAGGCGTTCTTCATGGCTGCTCCTCTGCTCCCTCGTTGCTCCCTAGCTGGTGCGCTGCTGCACGTTGCTCGGTGCGGCCGTGCTGCACGTTGCTCGGTGCGGCCGTGCTGCACGTCGCCCGGTGCTGCACGTCGCCCGGTACTGCACGTTCGTCCGCTCGGTGGGCGGACCATGTGCACGACCCGACCACCGTGGCGACGGCTGCACCCTGACCGCGGTGATGCCCGGGGGCGGGCGGCGCCAAACCCCGGAGCTGACGTCGGCGTCATGGCGCCGTGACGCCGGGCCGGTGGTGGGGCACCGGGGTCGAGGGCGACGGCGCCGGGTAGAACCTCCCCCGGAGGCCACGCAGTGCCGATGGGGGTGGCCGTTGCGACGGGTCCCGACGACGTGGCCGTCGCGGCGAGAGGGTGACGACGTCATGGACGTAGCGCAGGAAGACAGTTCCGACAGCGAGCACGTCGCCGGGACCGGATGGGTCGGACCCGGCGACGTCGACGGCCTGGGCTTGCGGCCCACGGCCATGGTGGTTTTCACCACCATGGCCCCCCCGGGGCCGGCTCCGGCGCCCCCCGGGTCCGGCCCGCGTCCGTGGGCCCGGCGCCCCGGTCCGGCCCGGCCCGGGCCGCGCCGGGCGGCGTGGGAGGCGGCCCGGGAGCGCTGGGGGGAACGGGTCCGGGCCGTGGTCACCTGGTTGCTCGGGCGCTGAGGACCCTCAGCGGCAGGGCTTCCACGGTGTGGCCCGCAGGGCCGTGCTCTTGAGCACGGCGTCGCGGCCCGCACCGTCGGCCGCAGGGCAGAAGCGGGCCGGGGCGCGGTGGTACTCGATCTCCACCACCGCCTTGTGGGCCGCCGTCCACCCGGCGTAGGCGCCGCATTCGGCGTAGGCGGCGCACTGCTCGTCGATGGCGAAGTCGAAGACCGATTGGAGCTGGCCCAGCTGGCCCAGGTCGTTCTTGAGGCCCACCGAGAGTCCCCGGGCGTGGGCCAGCTGGGCCAGGTCGGTGTCGAAGGTGAGCTGCTGCGCCGCGGTGAGGGGGAAGCCGGTGTCGTTGGTGTAGCCGTCCACGTTGTCGAAGTCGACGGCGTCGAAGCCGGCCTCGGCGCACTTGGCCACACGCGCCGCCAGGATGGGCAGGAGGACGGCGGTGGCGCGGATGTCGACCCAGCGCTCGCCCGGCCAGCCGTCGGAGCGGCCCAGCACCGAGGTCGGGTAGGCCGAGGCGTCGGGCCGCCAGTCCTCCCACGTCCCGGCGTCGACGTAGCACACGGCATGGGCGCCGGTGGCGTGGATGGCGGCCACGGCGGCGCTGTCGAGGGTGGTGCCGTCCGGGGCGTAGAGGTCGATGTCGTAGACCTGGGGCGTGACGCAGTGGCCGCCGCTGGAGGGCACGACGCACAGACCGGTGCGGACCTTGCCCTGGAGCTGGAACTGCCAGCGCAGGCCCGGCCCCGGGACCCAGGGCGTGCGGGCGGCGGCGCCCGGCCCGCCCACGGCCACGCCGGCCCCGAGCACCAGCACCGCCACCAGGGCCCCCGGCCACCGCCTGTGCCGCCTCACCGGGGCGGAGCCTAGAGGTGGCGTGGGAGGGTCCGCCCGTGGTGCGTCACCACCGGCGGGTCAGCCGTCGGCGGGCTCGTAGGTGACGTCGATGTCGACGTCCTCGGGGCGCTCGGTGGGCTCGAGGACCACGGCGTAGCCGTCGACCACGTCGACGACGCGCACGGCGTCCACGTGGGGCCGCGACGCCCCGCTCCACTTGGCCCGGGCCTGGCGCCGCGCCGACGCCAGGTCCTCGGCCACCACCAGCACGGCCTCGTGGTCCTCGCTCAACCGGCCCGGGGCCGGGTCCCCACCCAGGTACACGGCATAGAGGCGGGGGACGGCGGTCACGACCCCTCGGTGACCACCACCGTGGCCCCCACGGCACCGGACAGGTCGCCCAGCTCGGTGGGGAGGACGGCGGGCGGCTGCTCGGGCAGGCGCAGGTTGGTGGCCATGGCCTGCTCGACCCGGCGGACGAAGGGGGCGCCCAGGCGGTCGCCGAGCCCGCCGCCGACGATGACGGCCTCCACCTCGAGGAGGTTCTGGGCGTTGGCCAGGGCCAGACCCAGGGCCTCGACGGCCTCGTCCACGAGCTCGGTGGTGAGGCGGTCCTTCTGCTCGAGGGCGTCGGCGATGACCGAGCTCGTGACCCGGTCGCGACCCTTGCGCTCCATGATCTCGAACAGCTTCGTCTTCTGGCCCTTGGCCACGCGGTGGCGGGCCGTCAGCTCGATGGACATCCGGCCGGCGTAGGCCTCGAGGCACCCGAACCGGCTGCAACCGCACCGGCGCCCGCCCGGCTTGACCACGGTGTGCCCGATCTCGCCCGCGTTGCCGGCGCCGCGCCGCAGCTCGCCGTCGAGGATGATGCCACCCCCCACGCCCGTGCCCACGAACACGCCGAGCAGGTCCCGATAGGGGCGTCCCGCCCCCCGGCGGTACTCGCCGATCACCGCCATGCGCACGTCGTTGTCCACGAGGACCGGCACCCCGCCCAGCGCCTGGCGCACCATGGGCCCGAGGGCCACCTCCTGGGAGAAGCCGGGCACGTTGGCGGCCTTGGACACGTGGCCGGTGGCCCCGTCCACCGAGCCCGGGGTGCCGATGCCGATGGCGTGGAGGTCCGAGGGGCCGGCTCCGGCGTCGGCCAGGGCCGCCTCGATGCTGGCCACGATCTCCATGACCACGTCGTCGGCCCCGCCCCTGGGGGTGTGGTGGCGGGCCTGGCCCACCACGGCGCCGTCGGCCACCACGGCGGCCTGGATCTTCGTGCCCCCGAGGTCGACGCCCGCGACCAGCTGCCCCATGGTGTCAGGCCCTCCCCTCGCCTCCCGCACGAGCCCGCGCCGTCCCCGTCACGGTAGCGCCGGGCTCCGGCCGGCCCGGGCATGGTGGGGCGCCCGGCGGGGCGGGCCGGGGCTCGGCGGCGTGGTGCCGGAGGGCGACCGGCTGGGCCCGCCGGGCCGGGCGGTGGCTGAGGGCCACGAGGGTCAGGCTGCCCACGGCGGCCACGCTCCAGCAGGTGACGGCCCGGTACACGACGATGGCGGCCAGGGCCGGGCCGGGGGCCGTGCCCACCAGGGCGAAGGCGCCCACCATGCCGCCCTCGACGAAGCCGATGCCCCCCGGCACCGGGGCCAGGCTGCCGGCCACCTGGGCCACGGCGTAGGCGAAGAGCACGGCGTGCCATGGGACGGGCCGGTCCAGGACGGCGAAGGCCGCCACCAGGCACCACACGTCGAGGGCCCAATTGGCCACGCTCAGGACCAGGACGCCGACGCCGGTCGGGACCGAGACCCGAAAGCGCGTGACCGAGCTGACCCCGTGCGCGGCGCGGCGCAGGACGCCGAGGCCGCGGTGGGGGTGGGCGTCGAGCCAGGCGTCGATGGCGGCGACGTGGTGGGTGCCCACCACCACCGCCCCCGCCCCCACCACCCCGATGACGGCGCACCCCACCGCCTCCAGGGGGGACAGGAGCCCGGCCACGGCCGCTCCCACCAGGAGGAGGAACAGGATCGACACGGCGGCGGCGAAGCCGCCCGCCAGCACCACCCACAGGGCCAGGGGCACGGGGATGTCGCGCCGGCGGTACTGGCCCACGAGCCACCCGCTGGCCGGGGCCGTGCCCCCGGGCACGAGGTTGGTGATGCCGGTGGCCGCCACGGCGAGGCCCACCATGGTGCGCCGGGTGAGGGTGACGCCCCCGGCGTGCAGGAGCCGTCGTTGCACCAGGGCGTAGCAGGCGAAGGAGGCGCCCTCGGCCCCGTAGGCCAGGGCCAGCCAGGGCAGGCGCTGCACCCGGAAGCTGTCGAAGGCGCTGGCGAAGCCGTGCAGGGCCGAATGGGCCCGCAACAGGGCCGCCACCACCACGCCCAGGACCACCACACCCAGCCCGATCCGGGCCAGGACGCGCCGGCGCGACCGGGTCGCCGCCGCTCCGCCGTCGGCGGGCGGGGGACCGTCGCCGCCCGACGGCTGGTGTGGGGCGCTCCTGGTCATGGGTCTCTCCCGGAGCGGGGCTGACGGCCGGCGCCGGCGCCGTGCCCGGGGCGCCGACCTACCCGACGGTCCCGGGGCGCAAACGGCGTCGGCCCGCCCTCGGCCCGCTCCTGTCCCTCCTCGGCTGGGCCAACGCCGGTGCCCCCCGGGTTCTTCCCCCGCTCCCGGCGGCCCGGGGCGGCCCGGTCTGCTTCAATCGTCGGGTGGATCCCCTTCCGGTACCCATCGACACGGGCGAGGGGCCGCCCCTCGTGCTCCTGCACGGCTATGCCATGCGCCCCGACACCTACCACGGCCTGGTCGAGCTCCTGGCCCCGCGCTGCCGGGTCATCGTCCCCGACCTCTTCGACGTGGGCAGCGACTGGTCCTACCCGGGCGTGCTGGGGTCGTTCGTGGCCACCCTGGACCACCTGGGCCTGGAGCGGGTGTCCATGGTGGCCCACTCCTTCGGGGGCGGGCTGCAGCTGGGGTTCGCCTCGGAGTTCCCCGAGCGGGTGGTCGAGCTCGTGTTCTCCGACACCTTGGGCGTGCGTCGGGAGTGGCGCCTGGCCGACGAGGCCCTGCGCCATCCCCTCGGGCTGCTGCGTCTGGCCACGCCGTCGGCCATGGCCTCGTTCGCGGCGTCGTGGGTGCAGCATCCCCGCCAGCTGGTGCAGGCGGCGTGGTGGGCCTTCACGAGCTCGCGCGACGGCGCCTCGCAGGAGGTGGCGTCGGCCGGCCTGCGCTCGCACGTGCTGTGGGCCAATCGCGACTCGGTGCTCAACCGGCGCGACGGCGAGGCCTTCGCCCGCGCCCTCGAGGCCTCGTTCACGGTGGCGGCGCCCGTGCCCCGGCGACCGGTCGACCACGACTGGATGTT
>DATJOV010000305.1:0-12295 GCA_035506735.1 Acidimicrobiales bacterium
GGTCCTGGCCGACGGCGTGGACGTCCTCGTCTTCCGCACCACCGAGGCCATCGCCGCCCACACCCCGGCCAAGCCCGTGGCCGACCAGATCGCCCGGGGCGCCCCCGTCGCCTACGGGAAGTTCCTGTCGTGGCGCAACATGGTCTCGGTCGAGCCCCCCAACCGGCCCATGCCCAGCCGCCCCTCCTCCTCGGCCGCGGCGCGCTCGACGGACTGGAAGTTCGGCTTCGTGGGCTCGCGCGACCGGGCCACCGGCATCGTCCACCTCCCCCCCCAGCGGGTGGGGATCTTCGGGGGCACCACCGACGACATGGAGCCGGTGCCCGAGGCCGAGACGCTGGCCACGGTGGCCACTTACACCGTGGACCGCCTCATCTACTCCGAGAGCCCCCCGGTCATCTTCGCCGTGCTCGACTTCGACGGCGGGGGGCGGTTCCCGTGCCAGCTCACGGACTGCGACGTCGACGACATCGAGGTGGGGACCCGGGTGGAGATGACGTTCCGCCGCCTGTTCAGCGCCGACGAGATCCACAATTACTTCTGGAAGGCCCGTCCCATCGGAGCGAAGGAGGCCTCGTGAGCTCGAAGGGCATCAAGGACCGTGTCGCCATCGTCGGGATGTCGTGCACCCCGTTCCGGGAGCACTTTGCCCTGAGCCGTGACGACCTCCTCATCGACGCCGCCGACACGGTCCTGGCCTCGGTGGGCCTGACCAAGCAGGAGATCGACGCCTACTGGCTCGGCATGGCCACCTCGGGAAGCTCGGGCATCGTGCTGGCCTCGGCCCTCAAGCTCCAGGGCAAGCCCGTCACCCGGGTGGAGAACTACTGCGCCACCGGGTCCGAGGCCCTGCGCCAGGCGGCCTACGCCGTGGCCAGCGGTGCCTACGACGTGGCCATGGCCATCGGCTGCGACAAGTTCAAGGACACCGGCTTCGCCGGCACCAACGCCAACCTGCCTCCCAACGACGGCACGGCCCGCACCCTCACCGCGGCGGCGATGTACTCCATGATCCTCCCGGCCTACTCCAAGAAGTACGGCGTGGACGTGGACGAGCTGCGCATGGTGGTGGCCAAGATCGCCGAGAAGAACCACCGCAACGGGGCCCGCAACCCCCTGGCCCAGTTCCGCAAGGAGACGTCGGCGGAGGACATCTGCAAGATGGCGGCCGTGGCCGGCAAGCTGTCGGTCTTCGACTGCGCCGGGGTGGCCGACGGTGCCGCCGCCGCCGTCGTGGTGCGGGCCGAGGACGCCGGGCGCTACACCGACAAGCCCCTCTACATCAAGGGCATGTCGGTGGTGGCCGGCGACGGCTCGGGCCTCGTCGACCCCAGCTACGACTTCACCACCTTCCCCGAGGTGGTGGCGGCGGCCGAGGACGCCTACCGCCAGGCCGGGGTGGACGACCCCCGCTCCCAGGTGGCCATGGCCGAGGTCCACGACTGCTTCACCCCCACCGAGCTCGTGCTCATGGAGGACCTGCGCTTCGCCGAGCGGGGCACGGCCTGGAAGGAGGTCCTGGCCGGGACCTTCGCCCTGGACGGCAGCCTGCCCGTCAACACCGACGGCGGCCTCAAGAGCTTCGGCCACCCCGTCGGGGCCTCGGGCCTGCGCATGCACTACGAGTGCTGGCTCCAGCTGCGGGGCGAGGCCCCCGAGGACCGCCGCGTCGCCAACGAGCGCAAGCTGGGCGTGGTCCACAACCTGGGCGGCTACCCGGGCGAGATGGTCTCCTTCGTCTCCGTGGTGGGGACCGAGCCGGGCTGAGCCCCGGCGCCCGGGTGGGCGCCACCCCCGGGCCGCCGCCGGGGGACGCAGGGGTGGGCCCCCGGTCGCTCCCCGTTCATGTCCCGCTTTCGGTGGGGGACGGGCCGCGTCCCGGGAGGGACGCAACGAGGGCCCCGGCGCCGGGGCGGAGCGACTCGACGAGGTGCTCCACCACGGCCACCGTGGCCTGGCGCCGTCCGGTCTCGAGCACGAGGAGGGTGGCCTCCACCCAGGCGCCGAGCAGGATGCGGGCCAGGACCTCGGTGTCGAAGGGGGCGATCTCGCCCCGGGCCACCGCCACGTCCAGCACACCCCGGACCAGGGCGGCGGTGTCGGCCTGGTGGCGCCGGCCCCCCTCGTCCAGGGCGGGGATGGTCCAGGCGTCGCGCAGGAAGAAGCGGGCGTGGCCCAGGGTCCCCACGGCCCGCAGGAAGGCGTCGAAGGCCAGGCCCAGGTTGGCCAGGACGTCGCCCTCGGGGTCGAACTCGTCCATGGCCACCGCGGCCAGGCGCCGGTAGAGGTCGTCCTGGATGTCACGGCCGAGGTCGTCCTTGTCGGCGAACCAGTAGTAGACGGCGCCCTTGGTGACCTCGGCCCCCTCGGCGATGTCCTCCATGGTCACCGCGGCGAAGCCGCGCTGGGCGAAGAGCTCGAGTGCCACCGTCATGATGCGGTGGCGGGTCTCCATCCCCTTGGGGCTGCGCCGTCCCAAAGGTGGCCCTACTCCCCGGCCCCCGGCCCGGCCTGGGCCGCCTCGGCCTGGATGCGCACGAACTCGGCCGCCCCGGCCAGGAAGCCCTCGACGTTCTGGGCCTTGCCCGAGGCCAGCTCGGCGAAGTACGCCGGCACGTAGATCGACACGGCGTCGGCGCCGATGCCCTCCATGATTGTGCGGACGGCCTCGTCCACCGAGATGGCCTCCACGCCCCCGGCGAAGGGGTCGTTGTCGGGCAGGGTGAACAGCTCGGTGTCGACCACGCCGGGGTAGACGACCGAGACCTTGATGCCGCTGTCCCACAGGTCCACGGCCATGGCCTCGCAGAACACGGCCAGGGCCGCCTTGGAGGCGTCGTAGGCGGCCTCGCCCGGCGAGCTCAGGGGGGCGGCCACCGACGACACGGCCACGACGCGCCCCGAGCCCCGTCGCAGCATGTGGGGCAGGAGCGCCAGGGTGAGGCGCACAGGAGACAGGTAGTTGATGGCCATGACCGACTCCACCGTGGCCGGGTCGAGGCGGGTGACGTGACGGCGCTTGGGGATCCCGGCGTTGTTGACCAGGATGTCCACCCCCCCGAAGGCCTCCAGGACCTCCCCCGCCAGGCGGTCCACGGCCCGGTTGTCGGCCAGGTCGGCCACCCACATGGCGCTGGCCGGGGCGTGGGCGCGGCACCGCTCCAGCACCTCCGCCAGCCGGTCCCGGCGCCGGGCCACCATCCCCACCGTGGCCCCCTCGGCCGCGAAGGCCTCGGCCAGGCCGGCCCCGATCCCCGACGAGGCCCCGGTGACGAGCACCCGTGCACCCTCGAACGCGCCCATGACGACCTCCTCCGCCGAGCCCCCCGCCGGGGCCGGCCCGGCACTGGCGGGCCCGCCCCGTGGCGGCGTCCCCGTCCTGACGGAACGGAGGGAAACCCTACGGTGCGTCAGATTCCGGCACAACGGCGCCGCTGCACACCGGTCAGGCCCGGTGGACGAGCCCGCCCCCCACCCAGGTCTGGACCACGCGGGGTGGGTCGTCGGGGTCGAGCTCGCCCTCCAGCACCACCAGGTCGGCCCGGCGCCCCGGGGCCAGGGTGCCGCGCTCGGCCTCCTGGCCCCCCGCCAGGGCGGCCCCGGCGGTGTAGGCCCACAGCCAGTCCCGGTAGGGCACCGCCTGGCGCGGGTCGAGGGGACGGCCCGAGGCCGTGCGCCGGGTGGCGCCGTGGGCGGCGGTGCGGAGGGGCTGGTGGAAGGTGCAGGGGGCGTCGGAGGAGGCGGCCATGACCACCCCGGAGTCGGCGGCGTCGGCGAAGGGAAGCCAGGTGGCGTCGTCGAAGGCCACGTGCTCCACCTCCTTGCCCAGGTGGTGGAGGAAGCCGGGCTGGAGCACGGCCACCCCGCCCAGGGCCGCCAGGCGGGCCAGTTGGGCGGGCGCGGCCAGGCAGGCGTGCTCCACCCGGAAGCGGTGATCGGCCCCGGGGTGGGTCCGGGCCACGGCCGCGAAGGCGTCGAGGGCGGCGTCGAGGCCGGCGTTGCCGATGGCGTGCACGGCCACCCGGAAGCCGCGCCCCGCCGCCCGCTCCACACCGGCCTCGAGGTGGGGGAGGAGCATCCCCACCTGCACGGGGGCCCCGCGGAGGTGGACGTCGATGGCGGGGAGGACGCCGCCGTCGGCGAAGAACTTCACCGCCCCCACCCGGAAGTGCTCGTCCCCGTCACCCGTGGGAGGGCCGTTCAGGCGGCCCTCCTCGGGCGGGCCCAGCAGGGCGGCGGGGTGGGGCATGGCCAGCACCGACACGGGGAGCCGCCCGGCCCGGGCCAGGGCCCGGTAGGCGTCCTCGGCCGCCGGGGGGCAGGCGGCGTCGTGCACGGCGGTGATGCCGTCGGCCAGGAGCCGGTGCGCCGCCGCCTCGATGTGCTCGCCCCAGCGGTCGGGATCGTCGTAGGGGGCGAGCGACGCGGCGTGGGCCGCGCTCCAGGCCCGCTCCACCAGCAGGCCGCTCAGCGCTCCGCCCGGGTCCCGCCCGATGACCCCGCCGGCGGGGTCGGGGGTGGCCGGGCCCAGGCCCAGGGCGTCGAGGCCCCGGGAGTCGGTCACGGCCTGGTGCAGGCTGTAGTGCGCCACCAGGACGGGACGGTCCAGGCCCAGGGCGTCGAGGTCGCGCCGGTGGGGGACGAGCCCGGTGCCGAGGTCGCTCCACCCCGCCCCCCGGACCCAGGGTGCCTCGGGGGTCAGGGTGGCGTGGGACAGCAGGCGGGCCCCGAGGTCCTCGACGGTGGCGGCCCCGGCCAGGTCGGCCCAGCGCGGCGCCAGGGCGGCGATCGAGAGGTGGTGGTGGGCGTCGACGAACCCCGGGCAGGCGATGCGGCCCCCGAGGTCCTCCACCGCGGCGCCGGGGAAGCGGCGCAGCACCTCCGGTCCCCCCACGGCGGCCACCCGCCCGTCCTCGACGACCACCACCTCGGCCGTGGCCGTCGGGGTGGTCATGGTGCAGATGCGGCCGTTGACGAAGGCGCGCGGCGTCACCGGGCGCCACCCTCCCTGACGGCGGCACGTGCCGCGCCGGGGCTCACCGCGTCCAGCCTGTCATGCTCCTCGCCGTCCTCGACGCGGTGGCTCGACCTTCCCCTCGGCGTTCCCGTGCATGCACCGTTGACCGGGGCCGCCCGGGGCTCTAGGTTACCGATCAGTAACTTCTCGGCCCGACGGGTCCGGGGTGGGAGCGGAGGGCGCCATGGGCGGGGCGGTGACGTACGGGCTGGAGGGCGGGGTGGCCACCGTCGTCATGGACGACGGCAAGGTCAACGCCCTGTCCCCGGCCATGCTGGGGGAGCTGGGGTCGGCCCTGGACCGGGCCGAGGGCGACGGCGCCGCCGTCGTCCTGCGGGGGCGCCCCGGGACCTTCTCGGGGGGCTTCGACCTCCGGGTGCTGCGGGGCGGGGGGCCCGACGCCGTGGCCATGCTCCGGGCCGGCTTCCTCCTGGCCCGGCGCCTGCTGGCCTTCCCGGCCCCGGTCGTGGTGGCCTGCACCGGGCACGCCGTCGCCATGGGCTCGTTCCTGGTCCTCTCGGCCGACCACCGGGTGGGGATGACCGGGCCCTTCACCATCACCGCCAACGAGGTGGCCATCGGCCTCACCATGCCCCACGCCGCCGTGGAGCTGTGCCGGGACCGTCTCGCCCCCGCCGCCTTCATCCGGGCCGTGGCCCTGGCCGAGGTGTTCTCCCCCGAGGCGGCCCTGGCCGCCGGCTACCTCGACACCGTGGCCGACCCCGACACCTTCGACGCCACCGTGGCCGACGTGGCCACCCGGCTGGCGGGGCTGGACCGGCGGGCCCACGTGGCCACCAAGCGCCGGGCCCGGGCCGAGCTGCTGGAACGGCTGGAGCGGGCCACCGAGCGCGACGACGCCGACCTGGCCGTCATCTTCGGCTGAGCGCGGCGGGGGGGCGCCCCCGCCTACCATCGCCGGCCGATGCCCCCGTCCATCACCACCTACGACGACGGGCGTGCGGCCGTGGCCGCCGGGACCACGCCCGAGGAGGCGGCCCGGGCCGTGGTGGCGGCCATGACGCCGCAGGAGCGCCTGTGGTGCTGCGACGGCGACGCCCCCACCTGGGCCGGGCTGGGCTTCCTGGCCGAGGACGGCTACCACAAGGCCCCCTTCGTGGCGGCCGAGGTGACGCGCCTCGGGGTGCCGGGGGTGGCCTTCGCCGACGGGCCCCGGGGGGCGGTGGTGGGCAACGCCACCTGCTTCCCCGTGTCCATGGCCCGGGGCGCCACGTGGGACCCCGGGCTCGAGGAGCGCGTGGGGGAGGCCGTGGGCCGGGAGCTGCGGGCGGCCGGCGCCACGCTCACCGGGGCGGTGTGCGTGAACCTGCTGCGCCACCCGGCCTGGGGCCGGGCCCAGGAGACCTACGGCGAGGACCCTCACCACGTGGGTGCCATGGGGGCGGCCCTCACCCGTGGGCTGCAACGTCACGTCATGGCCTGCGTCAAGCACCTGGCCTGCAACTCCATGGAGAACGCCCGCTTCACCGTGGACGTCGAGGTGGACGAGGTGGCCCTGCACGAGGTCTACCTGCCCCACTTCCGGCGCATCGTGGAGGAGGGCGTGGCCTCGGTCATGTCGGCCTACAACTCGGTGAACGGCGAGTGGTGCGGGCAGAACCGGGCACTGCTGACCGAGGTGCTGCGGCGCGAGTGGGGCTTCGCCGGCTTCGTCATCAGCGACTGGATCTTCGGGATCCGCGACGCCACCGCCTCCCTGGCGGCCGGTCTCGACATCGAGATGCCCTACCGCATGGTGCGGGCCGCCGGCCTCCCCCCCGCCCTGGAGGCCGGTCTGGCCTCGTGGGACGACGTCGAGGACGCCGCCCGCCACGTGGTGGCCACCCTGCTGCGCTTCGACGCCGTGCTCTGCGCCCCGGCACCCGGGCCCGAGGTCCTGGGGGCCCCGGCCCACCGGGCCCTGGCCCGCCAGGTGGCGGCCCGGTCGGTGGTGCTGCTGCGCAACGAGCCGGTCGGGGGGACGCCGGTCCTCCCCCTCCCCCCCGGCATCGGGTCGCTGGCGGTGGTGGGCCGCCTGGCCGCCGTCGTGAACCTGGGCGACGCCGGCTCGAGCGACGTGTGGGACCTCGACTGCCGCACCGTCCTCGACGGGGCCCGGGACGCCGTCGGGACCGTGCACCACGACGACGGGTCCGACCCCGGGCGGGCGGCGGCGGTGGCGGCCGGGGCCGACGCCGCCCTGGTGGTGGTGGGCACCACCTACGCCGACGAGGGCGAGTACATGGGGGAGACCGCCTCCGACCTCGTGGCCCTGTTCCCCCCGTCGGACGAGCCCGAGGTGGTGGCCCGCTTCGCCGCCCGGGTGGCCGGGCTGGGCCCGACCGAGAAGCCGCCCCGGATGGGTGAGCGACCCGCCTTCAGCAGCGGCGGGGACCGGGTCTCGCTGCGCCTCGGCCCCGACGACGTGGCCCTGGTCCGGGCCGTGGCCGGGGCCAACCCCCGCACCGTGGTGGTCGTCCAGTCGGGCAGTGCCGTGCTGTGCAGCGAGTGGCTCGACGCCGTCCCCGCCGTGGTCCAGGCCTGGTACGGGGGGTGCCAGGCCGGGCCGGGGTTGCTCGACGTGCTCCTCGGCGCCGAGGACCCCTCGGGCCGCCTCCCCTTCAGCGTGCCGGTGGACGAGGGAGACCTGCCGCCCTTCGACCGCGACGCCACCACCGTCCGCTACGACCGCTGGCACGGCTGGTGGCACCTGCGCCGCACCGGCCGGGCGCCGCTCTTCCCCTTCGGCTTCGGGCTGGGCTACACCACCTTCGCCCTGGTCGGGGCCGAGGTCACACGGGAGGGCGACGGCATCGTGGTGCGGGGGGCCGTGCGCAACACCGGGGACCGCCCCGGCGCCGACGTGGTCCAGGTCTACGCCGAGCTGCCCGATCCCGACGCCCCGGCCCGCCTGGTGGGCTTCGCCCGGGTGGAGGTGGCGGCAGGGGCCGAGGCGCCGTTCGTGGTGGAGGTCCCGGTGCGGAGCCTGGAGCGGCGTGACCCGGCCCGCCACGCCTGGCGCGCACCCCACGGTGCCCACACCATCGTGGTGGCCCGCCACGCCGGCGACCCCGAGGCTCGTCGCACCGTGCTCGAGCTCAAGGGCGCGCCGTCGGCTCAGCGCCGGGCGGGCCCCGGTACGGGGCTGCAGCGGGCGTAGACGAGGGTGGTGAGGCGGTCGCTGGAGGTGTCCACCAGCTCGATCTCGACCGGGGCGTCGGGGCCGTCCCCGAGCAGCCGGCTGCGGGTGCGGACCGGGCCGACCCGGGCCTGGGCCAGGTAGCGCAGGTCGATCTCGGTCACCACGGCGGGGACGCCGAAGCGGGCCGCCACGAGGTCCTCGGCCGCCGCCTCGGCCACCAGGGCCACCATGGCGCCCTGGAGCGTGCCCGCCGGGTTGCGCAGCTCGCGCGTCACGGTCAGCTCGACCACCCCCTCCCCGGCGTCGAGCACCGTGATCCCGGCCTCCTGGCGCAGGGGCCGGCCGATGACGTCGGCGCCACCGAACATCGAGGCGAAGCGCCCCGGTGTCACGGCCGGCTTGGGCGGGTCGCCCGGACGCCGGGGCACCTTGGCGAAGCCGATGGCCCCCACGCCGACGGGGGCGCCTCCCGGCGCCGTGGCCAGCTCCACCCGGCACACCGAGGACCGCCCTCCCCGGCGCAGCACCGTCCCCACCGCCTCCACGCCGCCGGTCACGGGGGCGGGGCGGCACCGCACCGACATGTCCGAGGTGAAGGTCCACAGGTCGGGCTCGTCGTCCACGATGATCCCGGCCACGGCGTCGACGAGGAAGGACAGGACGCTGGTGCGGATGAGGCCGTGGTGCAGGACGGCGGGGCTCGGCGCCAGCTCGAGGACGAAGCGGCCCTCGACGGTGCGCGCCGTCACGCCCAGCCGTCCCACCAGTGAGTAGTCACCGGCGGAGACGTCGGTCATCGGCGGCACGCTACTCGGGGGTTACCTCACGGAGCGAGTTGGCGGGAGCGGGGAAAGTGACGCCGTCGGCGCCGTTGACGTTGGGGGTTTCCCGCACGGGCGAGTCGGGCCAGAAGCACCCGGACCGCAGCACCTCGGGGGAAGGAATCGACATGAAGCGCATCACCGTGCTCAGCGTTGGGGTCGTGCTGGTGGCGAGTCTGGGGGTGCTGGGTCTCTCCAGCGTCGCCTCGGCCCGGGGCCACCACAACGGCGCAGCGGGAGGGGCTCCGATCGTGGCGTCGGTGAGCCCGAACACCGGGCCCTTCAGCGGCGGCACCCTCGTCAACATCGACGGCAGGAACCTGGCCGGGACCACGGCCGTCACCTTCGGGTCGGTGGCGTCCCCGTACGTGGTCAACCGGTCGCGCCACCGCGTCCAGGCCATCGCCCCGCCGGCCGGCACGGCCAGCGTCGTCGACGTCCAGGTCACCACCAGTGCCGGGACGAGCGCCGTGGTGGCCCGGGACCAGTTCACCTACGTCTCGGCCCCCACCATCCAGAGCGTCCGGCCCCAGACGGGCGGGACGACGGGAGGTGACCAGGTCACCATCAGCGGGGCCGGCTTCTCCGACGTCACCGCCGTCGACTTCGGCTCGGCCCCCGCCGCCTTCACGGTGGACTCCACCAACGCCATCTCGGCCATCACGCCGGCCGGGTCGGCCGGCACCGTCAACGTCACGGTGACCACCGGCGACGGGACCTCGCCCATCGGCCGGAGCGACCAGTTCACCTACGTCCTCGCGGCGCCGGTGGTGACGTCGGTGGTCTTCGACGTGGGCAGCACCTCGGGTGGCGACGCCGTGACCATCACCGGGAACCGCTTCACGAACCCGGCCACGGTCTACTTCGGCGCCACCAAGGCCACCTCCGTCACGGTCAAGAACGCCCACTCCATCACGGCCACATCACCCGCTGGCTCGGGCACGGTGGACGTGACCGTGGTCACGACGGCGGGGACGAGCGCCGTCAGCCAGCCCGTGGACGAGTTCGAGTACAGCGCCACGGCGTCCTGAGGTCGTGCGGGCGCGCCGCCCATGGTGGCGGCGCGCCCACCGCCTCACCGGCCGGGGCGGCCGGCCCGGACTCAGCCGCCGACGGCGAACAGCCGCCCGGTGTCGGGCACGCCCTTCAGGTGGTGGTCGCCCCGGTCGGCGACGGCGATGCCCGAACCCGCCACCAGGTCGCGCACGGTGCGCGACGCCAGGACCTCCCCGGGGCCGGCGGTGGCCGCCACCCGTGCCCCGATGTGGACGGCGATGCCGGTCAGGTCGGACCCGCCGTGGCGCTCGACCTCTCCGGTGTGGACGCCGGCTCTGATGGCGATGCCCCGGCGGGCCAGCTCGTCGCGGATGGCGCAGGCACACTGCAGGGCGCGGGCCGGGCCGTCGAAGGTGGCGAAGAAGCCGTCGCCGGTGGTGTTGACCTCGTCGCCGCGGAACTGCTCGAGGGTGCGGCGCACCACGGCGTGGTGCTCGTCGAGCACGCCGCGCCACCGGAGGTCCCCCAGCTCGGCGACGTGCTCGGTCGAGGCCACGATGTCGGTGAACAGCACGGTGGTGAGGACGCGGTCGAGCACGGGCGCGGGCTTGCATCCGGTGAGGAACTCCTCGATCCCGTCCAGGAGCCCTCCCCACTCGCCCGCGTAGGGCACGTGATCGTCACCGGGGAGCTCGAGGAAGCGGGCCCCGGGGATCCGTCCCGCCACGAAGGCGCCGTGGTCGGGGCGGACGTGGCGGTCGCCCCGCCGGCTCAGGACGAGGGTGGGGGCCTGCACGGCGGGGAGGGCCTCGGACACGTCGCTCACGAAGACCGCCCTGGTGGCCGCCTCCAGGACGTCGGGGGTGGCCGTCAAGCGCTCGACGCGGGCCCAGTGGCGCCGGGCCCGCTCGTCGGGGACCAGCGAGGGCGCCACGGCGGCGAAGCACCCGCCCGTGCCCCACAGGTCCCTGATGGTGGCCACGTAGGAGGCGACGAGCTCCTCGGGGAGGCCCCACGGGGTGGCCGGCCCACGCAGGTAGCGGGCGTAGGCGTTCACGAGGACCAGGCTGGCGGTCCGCCCCGGGCAGGTGGCGGCGAAGAACATGGACGCCGGCGAGGCCTCGCCCCACGACAGGATCGAGGCCCGCGTCGACCCGGCGGCGTCCATCACGGCGAGGATGTCGTCCTTCCACGCCTGGACGGCGGGGATGGCGGCGGGGTCGAGCCGGCCCGAGCTGCCGAACCCCCGGGGATCGAAGGTGACGACCCGGGAGAACGACGCCAGCCGGGCCAGGAACCCGCTGAAGGCCGGTTCCTCCCACACGAGCTCGACGGCGGCGCTGCCGGTGACGGGGAGGACCAGATCGGGTCCCTCCCCCGAGACCTGGTAGGCGAGGTAGGTGCCGTCGACCGTGGTGGTGTAGCGGGTCGGAGGGGGCTCGGGCACGGGGCCGATTCTGGCGCGCCCGGGCGCCAGAATTGGAACCGGTGGCCGGCGGCGGACATGGAGATGTCGTGGACGACGCAGCCGGGACCGACCGGACCCTGTGGGAGCGGGCTGCGGCCGGGGACGCCGCCGCCTTCGCCGCCGTCTACGACCGCTACGCCCAGCGCCTCCTGACCTACGCCCACCGGCGCACCGGCTCGGTGCCCCGGGCCGAGGACGCCGTGTCCCTGGTCATGCTGGAGGCGTGGCGCCGGCGCCGCGACGTCCGCTTCGGCCCGGACGGGACCGTGGCCGGGTGGCTGTTCCGCACGGCCCGCTACGTCCTGGCCAACGAGGCCCGGGCCCGCCGGCGCCACGGCCGGGCCCTGGAGCGCATCGCCGGGCTCGCCCCGGCCGCCCCCGAGGACGTGGACCGCCGCCTCATCGACGACGAGCGCCTGCGCCACGCCCTGGCCGCCCTGGCCGGGCTGGCGCCCCGGGACCGGGAGGTGCTCGAGCTGGCGGCGTGGTCGGGCCTGGGCGAGTCCGAGATGGCCGCCGCCCTCGGGATCCCGGTCGGCACCGTCAAGTCCCGCCTGTCCCGGGCCCGCCGCCGCCTCGCCGCCCGGTGCGCCGCCGGGCCGGGCCCGCTCGCCGTCTCGCCCCTGGCCGCCACCACGGAGGACTTGCCATGACCCTGCTCGAGGACCTTCCCGCCGGACCCGCCGTGCGCCCCGAACGCGCCCGTGCCGACACGGGCGTGCTGGGCGACCTGGTGCGCACCGAGGGCGGTGCGCCGGTGGGGCTCCTCCACCACCGCCGCACCGCCGCCCGCCACCGTCCTGGGGCCGGCCGGGGCCGGGTGGCGGTCACGGCCTCGGTGGCGGCGCTGG
>DATJOV010000306.1:0-3097 GCA_035506735.1 Acidimicrobiales bacterium
AGTGGTGCTTCTCCCGGCCCTGTCGCCGGGTCACCACCAGCCCCGCCTCCTCCAGCTGGCGCAGGTGCTTCATCACCCCGAAGCGGGAGATCCCGAAGCGGGCCGCCAGGCAGGACAGGGTCTGGCCGTCCTCCCGGTAGAGCTCGTCGAGCAGGCGTCGCCGGGTGGGGTCGGCCAGCGCCTTGAACACCTCGTCCACGCTTGGAACAATACGTGACCATTTAGTTACGTGTCAAGATGGTCACATGTTGTTGGTGGCCGGTCCCCGCAGGTCTGCCCCGCTCGGCTCCCTGGTCCCCCCGGAGGGCCGGCCACCTCCTCCTACTGTGGGGGCCCTCTCTCGCCCCGTGCTGTGGGTCCGATGTGGGGTTCCTGTGCCTGCGTGCGGGGGCGCACGAGCGGGCCCGGGGGCCGGCCTCCTCCGGTCCCGGTCAGGGGCGGCGGGCCTCCAGGGCGTCGAGGACCTCGTCCGGCACGGCCAGGTCGCCCCGTCCCGTGCCCACGGCCAGGCCGGCCTTGAACGAGCCGTGGAAGTCCGAGCCCCCCGTGGCCACCAGGCCCCGCCGCCGGGCCAGGGCGGCCAGGCGACGGCGGTCGTCGGGGGGGTAGGAGGCGTAGGTGGCCTCGAGGCCGTCGAGCCCGGCCTCGGCCAGGGTCGCCACCAGGCGGTCCAGGTCACCGGGGTCGAGCCCGGTGGACAGGGGGTGGGCCAGCACCGCCACCCCGCCCGAGGCGTGGGCCAGGGCGGCCACGTCGCCGGGGTCGAGGCGGGCCTTGGGGACGTAGGCGGGCCGGCCGTCGGCCAGCCAGCGGTCGAAGGCGTCGTCCACGTCCTGCGCCGCCCCCGCCTTGACCAGGGCCCGGGCGAAGTGGGGGCGGCCCACCCCGGCCTCGGCGCCGGCCTCGGCCACCACGTCCTCGAAGCGCACCCCGGTGCCGAGCTCGGCCAGGCGCTCGGCCAGGGCCCGGTTGCGGTCGGCCCGGTCGCGGCGCAGGGCCATCAGCTCGCGCTGCAAGGGCCCCTCCCCGGCGTCCACGAAGTACACGAGCACGTGCACCGAGCCCGGGAGGGTCGCCCCGTCCCGGGGGTGGGGGGGCTTGCGGCACGAGACCTCGCACCCCGGGACCAGGCGCAGCCCCAGGGCCCCGGCCGCCCGCCGGGCCTCGGCCAGGCCCCCCACGCTGTCGTGGTCGGTGAGGGCCACGGCGCCGCAGCCGGCCCCGGCCGCCAGCTCCATGACGGCGGCGGGGGCCTCGGACCCGTCGGACTCGGTGGAGTGGGTGTGAAGGTCGATCACGGCCCGAGGTTACCGACGGGCCCCGACGGCGCCGTCGGGCCAGGTCGGCGCCGGTCCGAGCGGACGACACGGCGGCGTGTCAGGGTAGGCTCGATGGGGCGAGAGGGTGCGCCGGGGGAGAGGGGAGCCCCCCCGATGCCCGGCGCAGCGACAGCACCGCGGAGGACCCGGTGAAAGAAGCGTGTGGCGTCTTCGGCGTGTACGCGCCCGGCAAGCCCGTCGCCCAGCTCACCTTCGACGGCCTCTACGCCCTCCAGCACCGCGGCCAGGAGTCGGCCGGGATGGCCGTGAGCGACGGCGAGACCCTCACCGTGGTGAAGGACATGGGCCTCGTCACCACCGTCTTCGACGAGCGCACCGTGTCGTGCCTGCCCGGGGACCTGGCCATCGGGCACACCCGCTACTCCACCACGGGGGCCTCGGAGTGGCGTAACGCCCAGCCGGTGTTCCGGGCCGTGGGCCGGGCCGGCTTCGCCCTGGGCCACAACGGCAACCTCACCAACACCGCCGCCCTGGCCGAGCAGGCCGGGATGCTGCCCGGGGTGGTGGCCTCCGACAGCGACCTGGTGGCCGAGCTCCTGGCCCTGCGCATCCCCGCCCCCCCCGCTCCCCCCGCCGGGGCCGAGGACCTCGAGGCCCCCCTCGATCCCCTGGCGGTGGTGGACGACACCCTGGAGGACGCCCTGCGGGCCGTGCTCCCCCGGGTGGAGGGGGCCTTCTCCTTCGTCGTCCTGGACGCCTCGCACCTGGTGGGGGTGCGCGACCCGACCGGGCTGCGCCCCCTGTGCCTGGGCCGCCTCGGTCCCCCCGAGGCCCCCGAGGGCTGGGTCCTGGCCTCGGAGAGCCCCGCCCTCGACATCGTGGGGGCGGCCTTCGTGCGCGAGATCGAGCCGGGCGAGATGGTGGTCATCGACGGCAAGGGGGTGCGCTCGGAGCGCCTCTTCGCCGGCGAGGAGGTCGACCCGCACCTGTGCATCTTCGAGTTCGTGTACTTCGCCCGCCCCGACAGCCGCCTGTACGGACGCGAGGTGCACGGGGCCCGGCGCCGCATGGGGGAGCTGCTGGCGGCCGAGGCCCCCGTCGACGCCGACCTCGTCATGGGGGTGCCCGAGTCGGGGGTGCCCGCGGCCGAGGGCTACGCCCGGCGCAGCGGGATCCCCCACGGCCAGGGCCTGGTGAAGAACCGCTACATCGGCCGCACCTTCATCACCCCGGGCCAGGCGGCCCGCGACGCCGGGGTGCGGCGCAAGCTCAACCCCCTGCGGGAGAACATCGCCGGCAAGCGCATCGTGGTGGTCGACGACTCCATCGTGCGGGGCACGACCCAGCGGGCCGTGGTGCGCATGCTGCGCGAGGCCGGTGCCGCCCAGGTCCACCTGCGCATCTCCTCCCCGCCCCTGGCCTGGCCCTGCTTCTACGGGATCGACATCCCCGACCGGGCCCAGCTGGTGGCGGCCCGCCTGTCGGTGCCCGAGATCGCCGACTTCCTGAACGTCGACTCCCTCGCCTTCCTCTCCCTCGACAACCTGGTGCGCGCCATCGACGCCGACGCCGGGTTCTGCACCGCCTGCCTCACCGGGGACTACCCCGTGCCCGTGCCCGTCGAGCTGGGTGCGACGCGGGGGCTGGGCGCTGTCGTCACGGCCTGAGGTGCCCCGGCCCGAGGACGCCGCCGCCGGCGCCACCTACGCCGGGGCGGGCGTGGACATCGCCGCCGGCGACGCCGCCGTGGAGCGCATCCGGGGCGTGGTGGCCTCCACCGCCCGCCCCGAGGTCCTGGGGGGCATCGGGGGATTCGG
>DATJOV010000307.1:0-5117 GCA_035506735.1 Acidimicrobiales bacterium
GTCGGTGGAGGCGTTGTCGGAGATGATGAGCTCGAAGTCCTCGTACGTCTGGCCCAGCAGGGCCTCGAGGGCCTCCTCGAGGTAGGCCTCCCCGTTGAACACGGGCAGCCCGATGCTGAGGCGAGGCACCCGGGCCGCCGGCTGGCGCCGCACCCCGACCGGTCCCGGGGCCGTCATCGGCCCTCCCCCGCCGCCGTCCCCTCCAGGTACCGGGCCAGGGAGGGAGCGGAGCGGTCCCGGGCCGAGACGGCGGTGACGGGCTCGGGCCAGGGGATGGCCAGCCCGGGGTCGTCGTAGGCCACCACGGCGTCCTCGGCCGGGTCGTGGGGGCGGTCGATGCGGTAGCAGACGTCGGCCACCTCGCTCAGGGCCTGGAAACCGTGGGCGCACCCGGCCGGGATGTAGAGGGAGGCGGGGGCGTCGCCGTCGAGCTCGAAGCTCCGCCACGAGAGGAACGTCGGGGACCAGGGGCGCAGGTCCACCACCACGTCGAAGACCCTCCCCCACGAGCAGCGCACCAGCTTGGCCTCACCCGCCCCCCGCCGGGTGTGCAGGCCCCGCACCACGCCGCGACGCGAGCGCGACACGCTGTCCTGGACGAAGGCCCCGGGGTCGATCCCGGCCCCCCGCAGGGCGTCGGCGTCGAGGGTGCGGCAGAAGAAGCCCCGCTCGTCGGTGTGGGGAGCGGCGGCGAACCGCACCACACCGTCGATCCCGGTGTCGGCGCTCGCCTCCATGGTGGGGGGCGCCGGCGGTGCGGGGCGGAGGGGGTGCAGGGTGGGCGCCACGGCTCAGGCCCGCTTCCGGCACACGTAGGCGTACTCCACCGCCAGCCGGGGCGTGACGAAGGGGAGGCGCGTGTCGATGTGCATGTTGGCCACCCTCATGAACCAGCGGGTGGGCTCGGTGTGGTTCCAGTTGTGGGCCGTGACGAGCTGGCGCTCGACCACGAACTCCCGCTCCAGGCTGGCCCGGAAGCGTTCGGGCGTCTGGATGTTGCTGTAGGGCCAGTACAGGTTGGGGCGGCGGTGGGCGAAGTTGACGTAGGTGGCGACGAGCCACCCCCTCGGACGGAGCACCTCGGCGATCTCGGCCAGCTTGCGGTCCTGGGCCGCCCCGAGGTACTCGAAGAGACCCTGGGCCACCACGATGTCGAAGCGCCGGTCCCCGAAGCCGATGGGCTCCTCCACCACGTCGGATTCCTTGAGGTTGGGGGCCGGGTCGTGCACGGCGATGTCGATGCCGTAGTAGTCGACGTTGGGCGCCAGGAGGCCCTGGAGCGTGGCCGGGCCGCACCCCACGTCGAGGACGGCGCACGGGACCGCCCCCGCCAGGCCGTTGGTGATGCGGGCCACCTTCCGCATCCGGTGGTGGGGACGGGTGTACTTGGCGTTCTCCTCGACCCAGAACTCTCGCTTGTAATAGCCGGTACTCCTGCCCTCGCTCATGCCACCCGCCTTGGTTGCGTCGTCTCCGCCAGACTCGCACTCGCGCCGAGCAGCCCCCTTCCTCGGTGCTGCCGCACGGCCCGTCCCCGGCCCGGGCTCCCCGGCCCGCCGCGGCGGCAGCGCGGCGGACCCACCCCTCGCTCAGTCTCCCCCGTGCGACACCGCCCTCAATGCACGCCCTCGGCCACGCGCCCGCCCGGCCGGGGCAGCGGACCGGGCGTCCGCCGCCGCAGCATGTCGTCGAGCGCCCCGGCCTCCACGAGCTCCTGGATACGGCGGAGGCGGACGAAGCGCGACGAGGTGAAGTCGTCGTACCGGAGGTGGTGGGCCTCGTAGGCGGCGACGAGCTCCTCCACCCCGGCCGCCACGCTCCAGCGCAGCCCCAGGGCGGGGAAGCGGTCCACCAGCTTGGAGAAGTCCACGTGGTAGTTGCGGGCGTCGGAGCCGGCTCCGGGGGCGAAGCCGACGGTCGAGCCGGCCACGGCGTGGTGGACCACCTCGGCCACGTCCCGGATCTGGACGTTGTCCTCGTCGCGCCCCACGTTGAAGGCCTCGTCGTGGACGAGCTCCCGGGGGGCCTCGAGCACGGCCAGGAAGGCCCGGCAGATGTCCTCCACGTGCACCAGGGGCCGCCACGCCAGGCCGTCGCTCTCCAGGCGGACCAGGCCCGTGGTCACGGCCGCCGCCGTCAGGTTGTTGACCACCACGTCGAGGCGCAGGCGGGGGGAGAAGCCGTAGGCGGTGGCGTTGCGCAGGTAGGTGGGGCTGAAGCCGTCGCCGGCCAGGGCCGAGAGGTCGCGCTCGGCCAGCACCTTGGTCTCGCCGTAGGGCGTGAGGGGGGCCAGCTCGGCGTCCTCGCCCACGGCCCGGGACCCGGCCGCCCCGTACAGGCTGCACGACGAGGCGAAGAGGAAGCGCTCCACCCCCGCCTCCCGGGCCGCCCGGGCCAGGCGCACGGTGCCGTGGTGGTTGATGGCGATGGTGGCGGCCGGGTTGAGGTGCCCGAGGGGATCGTTCGACAGCGCCGCCAGGCAGACGACGGCGTCGTAGCCCCGGCACCGCCACCCCTCCACCTCCCGGACGTCGGCGCCGTCGCCCTCCCCCCCCTCGGGCGGCGGCCCCAGGTCGCAGCCCTCGTACAGGCCGAGGTCCAGGCCCTCGACGACATGCCCGGCGGCGCGCAGGAAGGGGACGAGGACCGATCCGATGTACCCCCGGTCTCCTGCAACGAGCACCCTCATCGCCGGCGCCTCTTCCCCGTCCTCGACGTGCAGGCAGCGACGTGCCTTCCCCTCTACGAGGGGCGTCCCGGCCCCCGTGATACCTGGCCGCGGCGGGGGGTCGCCTCAGGGAAAACCCAGGTCCTGGCCATCTTCACCACGGCCGTCCCCGCCCCCTCCCCCCGGTCACCGGCCGCCGTGGGCGGGCGGCGGTGACAGTCCCACTCCGGCCACCCCCTTGTCACCACCCGATGTATCAGCCCGCGCGCCGACCCCTCTGAGAACAACGGGACCACGGGCAACGGGACGGGTTGAATCGAGTGCGAACGGCGAGGCGGGAGGACCGTCGAGATCAGGCGGCGACGGCCCTGGCCGGATCCCCCCGTCCCGTCGGCCCCACCGGGCGCTCCCCCCAGGAGCGCCTCGTCCGCCTGATGCGGCACCGCCTCACCCGGTGGGTGGGCTACAAGGGCCTCAAGCTCCTCGGCGTCGAGATCCCCCCCTCGGTCGAGATCGGCCGGGACTTCCACCTCGCCCACGGGGCCGTGGGCCTGGTGGTGAGCGAGGCCACCAAGATCGGCGACAACGTCAAGATCTTCCAGGGCGTGACCCTCGGCTTCGCCGACCAGTACCTCCCCATCGACCGGGTGTCGGAGCACCTGGAGATGATCGGCAGGATCGTCATCGAGGACGACGTGGTCATCGGGGCCGGGGCCAAGGTCCTGTTCAAGTTCGGCCAGACCCTGGTGGTGGGTCGGGGGGCGGTCATCGGCGCCAACGCCGTGGTGATCACCTCGGTGCCGCCGGGAGAGGTGTGGGCCGGGGTGCCGGCCCGCAAGGTGAGCGACAACCCCTTCGCCCCGGCCTGAGGGCGGCGGGGCTCAGCGCCGGCGCAGGGTGGCGGTCACCACCCCGTAGGGGCCCAGGGACACCTTCACCTTGTCCAGGACCACGGTCTGGGCCACGGGGGACTCGCTCACGAGCAGGGCCCGCGTCCCGCCCGTGAGGACGTCGACGGGCCCGGCCACGGTGGACCCGTACAGGCGGGTGCCGGGGGGGAAGGCGGCGTGGAGCTCCTCCAGGGCCACGGCCAGCCAGGTGGGCTTGCCGCCCCCGGCGGCGGCGGTGTCGGTCCACACCCCTTCACCGGTGGAGGAGCTGGCCCCGCTGGCCGTCCCCTCCATCTCCCAGATCATCATGTCGTCGATCCCGGCCGTGCCGGCCCGGATGATGCTGGCCAGGTCGACGGCGACGGCCTCCTCCCCGGTGGCGACCCCGGTGGTGGCGTCGAGGCCGGGGTAGAACTCGGCCCACACGATGGGCAGGGTGCCGGCCCCGGGATAGACGAGGGGGTCGAGGCTCCGCACCCAGTGGGCCACGGCGGCGAAGTACTGCCCCGAGGCGAACCCGGTCTCGTCGGTGACGGCCGGCCCCCCGTCCATGCTCATGAACTGGGCCCCGGCCTTGTGCTGGAGCCAGTAGGCCACGACGTCGAGGGCGCGGGGGTCGACGACGCCGAAGGCGCCCTCCACGGGCGAGGGCCCGGAGGCGTCCTGGGCCGTCTCGGCCCCGAGCGGGGCGTAGGGACCGCCCACCAGGGCGTCGGGCCGCACCGCCTTGATGGCGCGGTAGACGTCGTTGTACATGGTGGTGTAGCCGGCCGCGTTCCAGTCGTCGGTGGCGCTGTCCCAGTACCCCTTCATCTCGTTCCACACGTCGAAGTCGTCGACCTTGGGGAGCAACGTCCCGTTGGCGGCCCGGTGCGTCCCGTCGTAGCGCTGCGCCACCTTGGCCGCCAGGGCGGCGAAGTTCTCGTCGTCGGCGGCCGCCACGGCGTCGTCCATGTTCCATTCCTGGGTCTTGCCGCCCACCTTCATCCATCCCGGTGCCGTGCACAGCGTGATCATGCGCTGGGTGGCGGGGACGGTGGACCCCATGACCTCGACCCGGTCGTCGAGCGACGTCCAGGCGTAGGTCCCGGGGGAGGGCTCGGGATCGCCCGCCCCCCATCCCATGAGCGCCACGTTCTGCACCGTGTCCATGGCGCGCAGGAGCCGCTCGGCCGACGCCACCGCGGCCGGGTTGCCCCCGGCGCCGGCGGGCAGGTGGGAGTACTGGGTGTAGTCGTAGCCGACCTGGAACCCGGTGATCCCCACCACGTGGTCCGAGGTCTTCACCACCGACCGCACCCCGGTACCCCCGGTGTGCTTCTTGGCCCGGCGCAGATGGGCGGCGCCGGCCCCGTGGCGGTCCCGGGCCGACAGGGCGCCGGCCGAGGTCGGTCGCATCGCCACCAGGACCACGGGCACCAGGACCAGCCCCGCCAGGACGACGAGCGCCAGGCTGCGCCACCAGCCCCGTCCGGCCGCGGTGTGGCGGGCGGTGCGACGGGCGACATGGCGGGCGGCGTGCCGGCGGGCGGCGTGCCGCGGCAGGTGACGGGGCGGAC
>DATJOV010000308.1:0-8288 GCA_035506735.1 Acidimicrobiales bacterium
CTTCCTGGGGGTCGCCGACCAGCGCCACGAGGGCCGGCCCCGCTGACGGCACCGGGGTCCTCAAGTGGAGCACGGGCTCGGACCGTGCTCTGATAACCCCCCGTGAAACTCGCCGTCCCCACCGAGACGCGCCCCGGGGAGCGTCGGGTGGCCCTCGTCCCCGACGTCGCCGGCAAGCTGGCCGGGTCGGGCATCGAGGTCGTCGTCCAGCCCGGGGCCGGAGCCCAGGCCCACTTCCCCGATGCCGCCTACGCCGACCGGGGGGCCACCGTGGGCGAGGCCGGCACCGCCCTCCTGGCCGACGCCGACCTCGTGGCCAAGGTCCAGCCCCCCACACCGGAGGAGGTGGCCCTGCTGCGCCCCGGCGTCACGGTGGTCAGCTTCCTCCAGCCCTGGGCCCAGCTCGACACGGTGCGGGCCCTGGCCGGGCGCCAGGCCACCGCCTTCAGCCTCGACCTCGTCCCCCGCATCAGCCGGGCCCAGTCCATGGACGCCCTGTCCTCCCAGGCCACCGTGTCGGGCTACCTCTCGGCGCTGGCCGGGGCGGTGCGGCTCCCCAAGTTCTTCCCCATGTTCATGACGGCGGCCGGCACCGTCCCGCCCGCCAAGGTCCTCGTCCTCGGGGCCGGCGTGGCCGGCCTGCAGGCCATCGCCACGGCCCGGCGCCTCGGCGCCCAGGTGCGGGCCCACGACGTGCGGGCCGCGGCCAAGGAGGAGGTGCAGTCGCTCGGGGCTACCTTCGTCGAGCTCGAGCTCGAGACCCAGGAGGGCTCCGGGGGCTACGCCCGGGAGCAGTCCGAGGAGTACCTGGCCCGCCAGCGGGAGCTGATCGGCAACGAGGTGGCGGCCTCCGACGTGGTCATCACCACGGCCGCGGTCCCGGGCCGCAAGGCGCCGGTGCTGGTGACCACGGCCATGGTGGAGCGCATGGCCGAGGGTTCGGTCGTCGTGGACCTGGCCGCCGACGGCGGGGGGAACTGCGAGCTCTCGGTCCCGGGCGAGGACATCGTGCACACCGGCGTGGTGGTGTGCGGGATGACCAACCCCCCGTCGGCCATGCCCAGCCACGCCAGCTTCCTCTACTCCCGCAACATGGCCAACTTCCTCGGCCTCATCGTCACCGACGGCGCCCTCCGGCCCGACTTCGAGGACGAGATCGTGGTGGGCAGCTGCGTGGTGAAGGCGGGTGAGGTCGTGCACCAACAGACGGCGGAGCTGCTGGCCCAGGCCGGCGCGGGCAAGGGGAGCGGGTCGTGATCGCATCGGCGGGTCCCGGGATCATGGGGTTCATCACCGTCTTCGTCCTCGCCGCCTTCGTGGGCTACGAGGTCATCTCGAAGGTGCCGAGCGTCCTGCACACACCGCTCATGTCGGGGAGCAATGCCATCCACGGGATCATCCTGGTGGGGACCATGGTGGTGATGGGCGAGGCCCACGGCGCGGCCCAGCTGACGCTGGGGTTCCTGGCCGTGCTGCTCGCCACGCTCAACGTCGTGGGCGGCTTCGTGGTCACCGACCGCATGCTGGAGATGTTCAAGGCCAAGCCCACCGACCGCAAGGCCGCGGCGCAGGCCAAGCGGGGCGGGGGCGAGGGGACGGGGTCGTGAGCCGGGGCACCGCCACCGATCTCGTCTACCTGATCGCCATCATCGGCTTCGTCCTGGCCCTGAAGGGCCTCAGCTCCCCGCGCCACGCCCGGACCGGCAACCTCGTCGGCGCGGCCGGGATGCTCGTCGCCGTGGGATGGACCTTCTCGCTCCCCGAGGTCTACTCCCACACCCGCAACCTGGTCCTCATGATCGTGGCCATCGCCATCGGCGCCGCCATCGCCGTCCCCGCCGCCCGCCTGGTGAAGATGACGGCCATGCCCCAGATGGTGGCCATCTTCAACGGGGTGGGAGGCGGTGCGGCGGCGCTGGTCTCGGTCACCGAGTTCATCTCCCTCCCGGGCAAGACCCTCGCCATCTACAAGATCTGCGAGATCCTCTTCGGCGTCCTGGTGGGATCGGTCTCCTTCGCCGGCAGCGCCGTGGCCTTCGCCAAGCTCCAGGAGCTCATGACGGGGAGGCCCATCACCTATCCGGGCCAGCAGCTCATCAACGCCGGCATCGCCGTGGCCATCGTGGCCCTGGTGGGCGTGACCATCGCCACGGCCAGCACGCCGGTGCTCGTGGTGGTGCTCGTCCTCTCCCTCGTCCTCGGGGCCATCTTCGTGCTCCCCATCGGGGGCGCCGACACCCCCGTGCTCATCTCCCTCCTGAACGCCTTCACCGGCCTGGCCGTGGCCGCCTCGGGCTTCACCCTCGACAGCACCCTGCTCATCGTGGCCGGCACCCTGGTGGGCGCCTCGGGCACCCTCCTCACCCGGATGATGAGCCAGGCCATGGGCCGCTCCCTGCCCAACATCCTGTTCAGCGCCTTCGGCTCGGTGGTCACGGCCGGGGAGGGCCCGGGGACCGAGGGGCGGTCGGTGCGGGCCGGGACGGCGGAGGACATCGGGGTGCTCCTCGCCTACGCCCGCAAGGTGGCCATCGTCCCCGGCTACGGCCTGGCCGTGGCCCAGGCCCAGCACACGGCGCGCGAGCTGGCCGACGCCCTGGCGGCCCGGGGTGTGGAGGTGTACTACGCCATCCACCCCGTGGCGGGTCGCATGCCCGGCCACATGAACGTCCTGCTGGCCGAGGCCAACGTCCCCTACGACCAGCTCGAGGAGATGGACGAGGCCAACTCCGAGATGGGCACCACCGACGTGGCCCTCGTGGTGGGCGCCAACGACACCGTGAACCCGGCCGCCAAGAACACCCCGGGGAGCCCCATCTACGGCATGCCGATCATCAACGCCGACGACGCCGAGAACATCGTCTTCCTCAAGCGCTCCATGCGCCCCGGTTTCGCCGGGATCGACAACGAGCTGCTCTACGACCCCAAGACCACCATGCTCTTCGGCGACGCCAAGGACTCGCTCTCGAAGCTGGTGGCCGCCGTGAAGGCCGCCTGAGTCCTGGGGCGGGACGGGGCCGGCTCAGCCCGTGCGCTGGGCCAGGCGGGGGCCGCCGTCGAGGAGATGGGCGAACACCAGGAGGCCCTGGCTGGTCTGGCGGGCCGAGGACACCACGACCTCGATCTCGCGGCGCCCGACCAGATGGGCGGCGTCGTTGACCACGACCATGTCTCCCTCGGGGAGGTAGCCCACGGCCTGGCGGGGCTGACTGCCCTCCTTCACGAGGTCGACCCGCAGGTGCTCGCCCGGGGGATGATCGGGCGTGAGGGCCGCCGCCAGCCGGCGCAGGTCGACGGCGTCGACGCCCTCGGCCTCGGCCCGCTCGGTCACCTCGCCGGCGCACGTCGCCACCCGCACGTGCAGGCGGTGGGCCAGGGCCACCACCCGCTGGGCGGACTCCTCGAACTGGGGGACCTCGTCGTCGCTCATCCACACCGGCACGCCCTCGGCCCGCAGGGCCTCGAGCGACTCGAGGCCGCGCCGGGCCCGCCGTGAGGTCACCGGATCGGGGCTCTCGGCCAGGGTCCGGACCTCGTCCACCACGAAGCGGGGGAGCACCACCCCGCCGGCCAGCAGGCCGGCCCGCCCCAGGACGAGGAGGTAGCGGTCCATGAGGGCGGAACTGTCGAGGAGGAGGGCAGTGCCGGCCGGCGGATCGGTGGGCCGGTCCAGGATGTGGGCGAGCCCGGCGGCCCGCACGATCTCGCGTCCCTTGGCCACGCCGATCCGGACGCCGGCCACGCACAGGACCCAGGCGAAGGCGGCCACGACGGGATAGTCGATGCTCGAGTGCACCAGGGCGATGAGGGGGAGGCCCGCCACCAGTCCCAGCAGCAGCCCGGTCGTGCCCACCACCGAGCCGGCGAAGACCTCGCTGGCCGGTGTGGCGCGCAGCTGACCCACCGCACCCCGCAGGCCGCGGTCGAGCAGGCGCCCCACGATCCCGCCGAGGAGATAGGACAGCAGCGCACCCAACGTCGTCCCGACGACGGGCGCGACGCTGTGGCGACCGACATGGTCGCCCACGGCCAGACCGCCGAGCGTTCCGGCGATCACCAGGAGCAGTCTGAAGACCTCGACGAAGATCACGGTGTTCCTGCTGGTATTCCGGCCCTTTTGAGCCTGTTCCCAGGGTACCCAAGGCCATACGGCTTTCGGGCCCAGCGGGCGTGCGTCCTCGGGACGGCGACACCGGCGACGGGACCGGTGGGACCACGCCCCGCCACGACGTCCAGCCACGCTCCGTGCTGAACGGCACGTGGCGGCGCACGCCGCGCGCCGCCTCCCGTGCGGAACCCACCGTGGGCGCGCACGGCGCCGTCGACGCTCGGCGCGAACCCGGGGTGGTTTCCCGGTGCCCGGTTCCGGTCCTGGCTCGCCACCGGTGGCCGACACCGCCGCTCGGTGCCCGAGACCGGGTGCCAAATGGTGGGTGCCCGGTGGTGCGTGCCGGCCGGTCCGGGGCACACCCGGGACGGGCCGGCGGCGCCCGGCACGTCATGCCGGCGCAATGGCACCGCAATCACACCGCAATGACACCGCGGGCCCGGACCGGTCCGGTCCCACCTGCGCCCTCCGGTGACCAGGACAGGCGCCCTCCCTCCGAGGATGGGCGGCACGTAGGCTCCGACCATGACGGTGCCCGCCCAGCAGGGAGGACCGGGGGGCAACGGGGCGGGGCCGTTCCTGGGCGCCGCGAGCCCGTTGCCGGCCGGCCCGGCGGCGCCCGAGCCCCCCTCCGAGCTCCCGCCGCCCCCGGCCCTCGAGCTCGGTCCCGAGCTCCTCGACCGTCTGGCACGCGCCTTCGACGGGGTGGTGGCCAACGTCCGGTCGGCCTACGTCGGCAAGGAGCCGACGGTCCGGCTGGCCCTGTGCTGTCTCATGGCCGAAGGCCACCTCCTGGTCGAGGACCATCCCGGGGTGGGCAAGACCACCCTGGCCAAGGCGCTGGCGCGCTCCCTCGGGCTCGGGTTCGGGCGGGTGCAGTTCACCGCCGACCTCCTTCCCGCCGATGTGACGGGGGCCATGGTGTACGACCGCGACAGCGGCCGCCTGTCGTTCCGTCCCGGGCCGGTGTTCACCAACGTGCTGCTGGCCGACGAGCTCAACCGGGCGTCGCCCAAGGCCCAGTCGGCCCTGCTCGAGGCCATGGAGGAACGGCAGGTGAGCGCGGACGGCGTGAGCCATCCCCTGCCCCAGCCCTTCATGGTGCTCGCCACCCAGAACCCCTTCGACGCAGCGGGGACCTTCCCCCTCCCCCACAGCCAGCGCGACCGCTTCCTCCTGCGCCTGAGCCTCGGGTACCCCGACCGCCACGAGGAGGACCAGCTCCTGGCCTCCACCCTGTCGCGCCCCGCCCCCGAGGCCCTGGCCCCGGTGACGGGACCGAAGTTCCTGGCCGCCTTCGCCGAGGTGGTGCGCCGCGCCCACGTCGCCCCCGAGGTCCGCGGTTACGTCCTCGACCTCGTGGCCGAGACCCGGAGCCACCCCGACCTCACGGTGGGGGCCTCGCCCCGGGCCACCCTGGCCGTCCTCAGAGCCGCCGCCGCCCTGGCCGTCTCCACCGGCCGCGGCTACGTGGTGCCCGACGACGTGAAGCTCGTGGCCGAGCCGGCCCTGGGCCACCGCGTCACCGTGCACCCCGCGGCCGAGCTGGCCGGGGTGACGCCGTCGGCCACCATCCTCGAGATCCTCTCCCGGCTGACGGTCCCGGTCGGGGCCCGCCGCTAGCACCGGCGCGACCACGGGCACGACGACGGGCGCGACTGCCACGGGACGGGCCGTGATGCGACCCTCCTGGCTCCTCACCGGGCGCGGGGTGGTGCTGGGAGCGGGGGCGGCGGGGGCGGCGGTGGCCGGCTCCGTCTACGGCGTGGAGGAGTTCGTGCTCCTGGCCGTGGCAGTGGCCGTCCTGTTCGTGGTGGGGGCGGTCGTCGTGGTGTGGCGGCGGCGCTCGGCCCGGGGCGCCCTGCACGTGGCCGTGCGGGTGCCCGTGCCCGAGCTCGGCCGGGGCCAGGCCGCCGTGGTCGAGCTGGTGGTGCGCAACGAGGGCCGACGGCGGCTGCCCCCCCTCGCCGTGGAGGAGCCCCGGCGCCACTGGTCGGTGTCCTACCCGGGGCTCACCGGGCGCCCCGCCCCGGGCGGCCCGGGACGGACCTCGCCCCGGCGCCCGGCGGCGGCCTCGGCACCGGGACGGGGGGCGGCGGGGGGCCGCCGGGGGGTACGGCGCCGGGTGGGGCGCTCGTTCCGTCTCCCCGACCTCCCCCGTGGCGCCGACGCCGCCCTGTGGATCCCCGTCCCCGCCACCACCCGCGGCCTGCTGGCCCTGGACGGGGTGGCGCTGTGGTGCGAGGACCCCCTGCGGCTCTTCGCCGCCCGGGTGACGGTGGCACCGCCCGCCCACGTCGTGGTCCATCCCGTGCCCGCCCCGCCGCCGCGCCGCACCACCGCCGGGGTCCCCCACCGCCCGGCCCGGCGTCGGCCCGGGGCCGGGCCCGTCCAGCTCGTACCGGGCGACGAGCTCGCCGGCCTGCGCCCCTACGCCCCGGGCGACCGGCTCTCCCGCCTGCACTGGCCGGCGCTGGCCCGCTCCGGTGACCTCATGGTGCGCGAGTTCGTGGAGCCCGACGCCGGGTCGCTCACCGTGCTCGTCGACCTGCGGCCCGACGTGCACGACGGCGGGTCGATCGAGGCGGTGGTGGGCGCCGCCGCCGGGCTGGCCCTCGAGGCCCTGGCCCGGGGGGCCACGGTGGAGCTGTGCACCAGCGCCGGGGACCGGGCCGAGGTCGCCCCCTCGACGGCGGCCCGCCGCACCGTGCTGCGGGCCACGGCCATGCTCGGTCCGGCCGTCCCACCGCCGTCTCTGGCCCGGCGCTGGGGGGTGCGGCCCGCGGCGGGGGCGGTGTGGGCCCTCGGCGCCGTCGAGGGCGAGGTGGTCCTGCTCACCACGGCCAGCGGGGCAGCCCGGCCCAGCCTGTCCGACGCCGTGGCCCGGCTGGTGGAGACGGTGGTGATCGACGCCGGGCCGCCCCCACCGCGACGGCGGCCGTGACGGCGCCCGGGCCGACGCGGTGGCGCTGGGCCCCGGACGGGTGGCTGCTCGCCACCTCGCTCGCCGCCGGGGTGGGCGCGGCGCGGCTCACCCAGGCACCGGGTGCGGCCCGCGTGGTGGGCCCGGTGGTCGCCACCGTGGTGGTGGGGCACCTCGCCACGTCCGGGGCCCGGCGCCTCCGGGCCCCGGTCCCGGCCGCGGCGGGGGCGGGCGTGGTGGCGGTGGCACTGGCCACGGTGTGGGGCCAGTGCTTCTCCGCCACGCGCTCGGGCATCCCCACCGTCACCACGTGGCACGCCCTGACGGCGCGCTTCCAGGAGGCGGGCTCGGTCATCCGGTCCAACCCCACCCCGGTGCCGGCCACCACCGGTGTGGTGCTGTGCATCGCCGTGGGGGCGGGGCTGGTGGCCGTCATGGCGCGGTCGCTGTGGGCCGGCATCGAGGCCCGGGGGCCGGGAGGGCCGCTCGCCCCGCTGGCGACGCTCCTGCCGTCGTTCGGGCTGTTCTGTTACACGGCCCTGCTGAGCTCGCAGGTGGACCGGGTCGCCGGTGCCGCCACCTACCTGGTGGCGGCGCTCGGGTTCGTCCTCGCCGCCGACCGCCCCCCGGTGCGACCCGGCCTGGCGGCGGGGGCCCCGCACAGCGGACCGCCACCGCGGCTGGTGAGGAGCGCCGTCCTCGGCGCCCTGACGCCGGCGCTCACCGCCGTCGTGGCGGTGGCCGTCCCCCTCTCGCTCAGCCCGGCCCTCACCTCGCTCAAGGTGGACGCCCTCCCCTTCGCCCACCCGGGGGCCACCGGGGGCGGCGGCGGGGTGAGCCTGGGCGGCGCCGGCACCGGCCCCGGGGGGGGCGGGCGCAACGGCACCGGTCCGGCCTCGCTCGGCGGGAACGGCAACGGGACCGGCGCCGGGCCGCCCGCCATCGGGGTCCGCACCATCGACCTCGTCGACGACCTCCAGGCGGTGCTCACCGACCGCACGGGCGAGCTCATGTTCAGCGCCACCTCCCCCGTGCCCACCTACTGGCAGGTGGCCCTCCTGACCCGGTTCAACGGCACGGCCTGGCTCCCCGACCCCACCACGCTGGCCGCCGTCCAGGCCATCCCGGTGTCGACGGCGGTGCGCCAGATCCCCGGACTCCCGGTCCTGCCCGAGCCCGCCGGCACCGGCACGTTCCGCACCACCGTGGCCATCGCCGACCTCGAGAGCACCCTCCTCCCCCTGCCCCCCACCCCCG
>DATJOV010000309.1:0-2225 GCA_035506735.1 Acidimicrobiales bacterium
TGATCGAGTAGGCCAGGGAGGCGCAGAACACCACGCCCAGCCCGATGGCGAGACGAGCCCGGAGCGACAGACGGGACCGGAGCGAGGCCAGGAGCAGAAAGAGCGTCGGGTAGACGATGTAGAACTGCTCCTCCACGGCCAGGGACCAGAAGTTCTGCAGCGGCGACGGGGGGCGCTGCGAGCCGAGGTAGCTCGTGCCCAGGGCGATGAAGTGGACGTTGGCCAGGAACACCGCCGCCCAGCGCCCGTCGTCGGCGGCCCGGGCCCCCTCCACCGAACCCAGGAAGACATAGGCCAGGACGACGGTCGCGACCATGACCACGGTGGCGGCGGGGATGATCCGGCGGCAGCGCCGCCCGTAGAAGCGGACCAGGGACGTGGACCCGGACGAGGCACGCTCGCGCAGGAGCACGCCGGTGATGACGAATCCGGAGATGACGAAGAAGACGTCCACGCCGACGTACCCGCCCGACAGGGAGGACCACCCGGCATGGAAGAGGACGACCAGCGCCACGGCGACGGCGCGCAGGCCCTCGACGTCGGGGCGGAAGGAGCGGTCCCCGGGAGCGGTACCGGCCTCGTCGCCCGACGCCAGCAAGCGCGCGCCACGGCCGTCTGCCCCCGGTACGACCACCTCTCGAGACCCCCCTTCGGAGCCCGTGGCCGCCCCACGGTACCCCCATCGCCGCCTGCGCGAAGATGCTCGGCCATGATCGACGGGACGGATCCCGGGAGCAGGGGTGGGACCGCCCCGACCCCCGGGGTGGCGCTGGAGCGGGCCGATGGGCACGGGGGCGGCGCCACCGCATGAGCCTGCTCTTCGGCCTGCGCTTCGACCTGCGCAACCCGGCCTTCGCCGGCACCTCGGCCGCCGAACGCTACGAGGCCGCCCTGGACATGGCCGAGTGGGCCGACGGCCTGGGGTGCCTCAGCATCGTGGTGTCCGAGCACCACGGCTCCCCCGACGGCTACCTCCCCAGCCCCATCCCCATGCTGGCCGCCATGGCGGCGCGGACGACCACCGTCCGCCTGGCCGTGGCCGCCCTCATCGCCCCCTTCTACGACCCCCTCCGCCTGAGCGAGGACATGGTGGTGCTCGACCACCTGAGCCGGGGGCGGGCCGACCTCATCGTGGCCGGCGGGTACGTCCCCGACGAGTTCGCCATGTACGGGGTGCCCATGGGCGAGCGCGGCCGGCGGGTGCACGAGGTCGTGACCACCCTCAAGGCGGCCTTCACGGGCGACCCCTTCGACTACCGGGGCCGCACCGTCCGGGTGACCCCGCCGCCCTACCGGGCGGGCGGGCCGGCCGTCGTCCTGGGCGGCAGCAGCGAGGCGGCGGCGCGCCGGGCGGCGCGGATCGCCGACGGCTTTCTCCCCTCGGTCCCCGAGGTGTGGGGGTTCTACGCCGACGAGCTGGCCCGGCTGGGGCGGCCCGACCCCGGGCCCTGTCCCGTGGGGGCACAGCGCACCGTGGCCCTGGCCCGGGATCCCGATCAGGGGTGGGCCCAGATGGCCCCCTTCTTCCTGCACGAGACCAACGCCTACGGCACGTGGCTGACCGAGGGCGACGGCGCCGGGCCCTACCGCGTCGTGGCGGACGCGGAGGAGCTCCGGGCGTCGGGCCAGTACGCCGTGCTCACGCCCGACGCGTACGTGGCCGAGCTCGGCGCCGCCTCCCCCACGCCCTTCGTGCTCCTGCATCCGCTGTGCGGGGGCATGCCCATCGAGCTCGCCTGGTCGAGCCTGCGGCTGTTCGAGCACGAGGTGCTCCCGGCCTTGGCCGGGTAGGGACCGACCGGGCCCCGACCTCCGCCGTCAGAGCCCCCCGTGGCCGTGGGCACGGGCCTGGGTGGGCACCGGGCCGGCCCCGGCCACCGCCACGACGGCGTCGGCAGCGACAGTGGCGCCGGCAGTGGCGCCGGCAGTGGCGGCAGGAGGGTGGGCGTGGCGCTCGCACACCGGTCCGGGAGCGTGGTCCCCGTCGACGCCCAGGCGGTGGCGGTGGCGGTGGAGACCGACCAGCCCGGCCAGGAGGACGAGGGAGGCCAGGTCCAGGAAGGTGGTGGCGTCCCACCCCGGACGGGCGGAGGCGACCGGGCCCGGATGGTGGGCCGGGACGAGCCCGGCGGCCCGGAAGAGCCCTTCGGTGACGAGCCCGGCCAGGGCCATCGCCACCCAGAACAAGCTCAGGATGCGCAGCGTCAGGCGGGTGCCGTAGTACC
>DATJOV010000310.1:0-10544 GCA_035506735.1 Acidimicrobiales bacterium
ACCGAGGAGCTGGTGGAGGTGGCCCTGGGCGAGCTGCGGCGCTCCCGGGCGGGCCCGGGCCGCCCGGTCGTGGTGGTCGACCTGGGCACCGGTTCGGGGGCGGTCGGGCTCTCCATCGCGGCCGAGGCGCCGGCCTCCGACCTCGCCGTGTGGGTCACCGACGTCTCGGGCGACGCCCTGGCCGTGGCCCGCGCCAACCTCGACCTCCTGGCCGCCGCCCGTCCGGCCGCGGCGGCGCGGGTGCGCGTGGCCCAGGGGTCGTGGTTCGCGGCGCTGCCCCCGGCGCTCGGCGGCGGCGTCGACCTCGTGGTGTCCAACCCCCCCTACGTGGCCGAGGGGGAGTGGGCCGATCTCGACCCCGAGGTGCGTGACCACGAGCCCCGGGGGGCGCTGGTCGCCGGGCCCACTGGCACCGAGGCCCTGGCCGCCATCCTCACCGGGGCCCTCCCCTGGCTCGGGCCCGGCGCCGGCGTGGTCCTCGAGCTGGCGCCGGCCCAGGCCGGGGCGGCCCAGGACCTGGCCCGGTCGCTGGGCTACGCCGAGGTGACGGTGCGCCCCGACCTGGCCGGGCGGGCCCGGGTGCTCGTGGCCCGCACGCCCTCCTCCTCCCCCCCGGGACCGTGAGCGGGGACGGCGATCTCGACGCCGCCGTGGCGGCGCTGCAGGGAGGTGGCGTCGTGGCCATCCCCACCGACACCGTCTACGGCCTGGCCGTGGATCCCTCGGTGCCGGGCGCCACCGAGGCCCTGTTCGCCCTCAAGGCCCGGCCCCCGACCGTGGCACTCCCCGTCTTGGTGGCGTCGCCGGCCGCCCTGGACGACCTGGGGGCCCCGGGGGACTGGCTCGATGCGGCCACCCGCCTGGCCGACGCCTTCTGGCCCGGGGCCCTCACGGTGGTCGTCCCCCGGCGGGTCGGGCTCGACTGGGACCTGGGGGGCACCGGTGACACCGTGGGCCTGCGCTGCCCCGACGACGACGTGGCCCGCCTGCTCTGCCGCCGGGTGGGCCCGCTCGCCACCACCAGCGCCAACCCCCACGGCCTGCCCCCCTGTCACGAGGCGGGGGCGGTCCGGGCCCTGTTCGGGGACCGGTTGGCGCTCGTCCTCGACGACGGGCCCCGGGACCGCCCCCCCTCCACCGTGGTGGCCCTCGGCCCGGGCGGCCCCCGCTGCCTGCGCACGGGGGCGCTGGCCTGGGAGCGGGTCCTGGCCGTCCTGGCCGGGCCCGGACCGGGTTGAGGCGCCGGGGGCGCCCGCGGCGGCCGTGGCCGTCCGGGCCGCGCCCCGGGTGGGGCCCCGTGGTGGCCCGGGGGCATCGGTATGCTTCGTGCATGCGCCTGGCCCCGTCCCGGGGTCGAGCCCACGGGGACCGGGCCCCGACCACGCCCCGGGTGCGCTGAGCCCTCCCGGGTCCCGGCACCACCACCGCCGCCGTCCCCTCCCGCCCCGGCGGGGACCGTCCGGCACCGACGCCGTCACGCTTCGACAGCCCGACACCATCGAGAGAGGACCGACATGACCGGTGCAGCTTCCGGCTCGGACCGGGCGGCGTCGCCGTTCGACAGCTGGCTGGCCGAGGACCCCGAGCTGGCCACGCTCCTGCGGGACGAGATGGAGCGCCAGTCGACGACGTTGCAGCTCATCGCCTCGGAGAACTTCACCTCGCCCGCCGTGCTGGCGGCGACGGGCTCCGTGCTCACCAACAAGTACGCCGAGGGGTACCCGGGGCGGCGCTACTACGGCGGCAACCACGTCATCGACGAGGTCGAGGACCTGGCCCGGGACCGGGCCACGGCGCTGTTCGGTGCCGACCACGCCAACGTCCAACCCCACGCCGGCGCCAGCGCCAACCTGGCCGTCTACCAGGCCCTGCTCGAGCCGGGGGACACCGTGCTGGCCATGCGCCTCGACCAGGGGGGACACCTGAGCCACGGGTCGCCCGCCAGCGTGACCAGCAAGATCTGGCGCTTCGTCCAGTACGGGCTCACGCCCCGGTCCGACGACCCGGACGCCCCGGGCGAGGTCATCGACCTCGACGAGGTGGCCGACGTGGCCAAGCGGGAGCGGCCCAAGCTCATCGTGGCCGGCGCCACCGCCTACCCCCGCCTCATCGAGGCCGAGCCCTTCCGGGCCGTCGCCGACGACGTGGGGGCCCTCCTCATGTTCGACATCGCCCATGTGGCCGGGCTGGTGGCGGGCGGGGTGCACCCCAGCCCGGTGGGCGTGGCCGACGTGGTGACGCTCACCACCCACAAGACCCTCCGGGGTCCGCGGGGGGGTGCCATCCTCTGCCGGGAGGGCCTGGCCAAGGCCATCGACTCCTCCGTCTTCCCCGGGTTCCAGGGGGGCCCGCTCGAGCACGTGGTGGCGGCCAAGGCGGTGGCCTTCCGCGAGGCCTCGCTGCCCTCGTTCCGCTCCTACGCCGCCGCCATCGTGGAGAACGCCCGGGTGCTGGCCGGCGCCCTGTCGGCCGAGGGCTTCCGCCTGGTGTCGGGGGGGACCGACAACCACCTCCTGCTCCTCGACCTCCAGACCTTCGACGCCGAGCTCACCGGCAAGGTGGCCCAGGAGGTGCTCGACCGCAGCGGCATCACCCTCAACCGCAACACCGTGCCCAACGACCCCCGCTCGGCCTTCGTCACCTCGGGCCTGCGCCTGGGGACGGCGGCCCAGACGACCACGGGCATGGGCCCGGGGGAGATGGCCCTGATCGGGGCGCTCATCGGCAGGGCCCTGCGGGGCCGCCACGACGAGGCCACCCTCGACGCCGTGCGGGCCGAGGTGCGGGAGCTGTGCGCCGCCTTCCCCCCCTACCCCGACCTGTCGGCTCCGGCCCCGGGGGCCACGCCCGTCGCCCCCGCCCCGGCACGCGGGGGCGCCTGAGCTGTGCCCCCCCTCGGGGCCTACGTGGCGGTGGCGGCCGTGGCGGCGGTGGGCACCTTCCTGGTCATGTTCCCCGTCCGCCGCATCGCCGTGCGGGCCGGCTTCGTGGACGAGCCCGACGAGCGCCGCATCCACGACCGGGTCACCCCCTACGGGGGCGGGGTGGCCATGTTCCTGGCCTTCCTGGTGGCGGTGCTGGTGGCCTCGCAGCTGCACCAGCTCCAGAGTCTCTTCCAGGGGTCGTCCGAGCCCCTGGGACTGGTCCTCGGGGCCGGGGTCATCTTCGTCGTCGGGTGCATCGACGACGCCCGGGACATGTCGGCGCCGGCCAAGATGGCGGGCCAGGTCCTGGCGGCCATGGTGCTCGTCTTCCTCGGCGTCACCATGTTCCAGTTCAAGGTGCCCCTGGCCGGCTTCGTGGTCCTCTCCCCCGACGTCACCCCCCTCCTCACGGCCCTGTGGGTGGTGGTCATCACCAACGCCGTCAACCTCATCGACGGCCTCGACGGCCTGGCCGCCGGCATCGTGGCCATCGCGGCGGGCGCCCTCGCCGTCTACGGCCTGCGCCTCGAGTACCTGGGGATCCTGCCCTCGGACAACCTCGGCCCCCTCATCGCCGTGATGGCCTTCGGGGTCTGCCTCGGGTTCCTTCCCCACAACCTGCACCCGGCCCGGGCCTTCATGGGCGACGCCGGGGCCCTGTTCCTGGGACTGCTCATGGCCGCCTCCACCATGCTCATCGGGGGGAGGACGCCGGACGTGAGCGGCCAGACGTACTTCTTCTTCGCACCCCTCTTCATCCCCGTCTTCATCCTGGGCGTGCCCATCGCCGACATGGCCTTCGCCTTCGTCCGGCGCACGGCCCGCGGCACCGAGTTCCACACCCCCGACAAGGGCCACGTGCACCACCGGCTGTTGCGCCTGGGCCACGGCCCCCGCCGCACCGTCGCCATCCTGTGGGCCTGGACGGCGGTCCTGTCGGGCTTCCTGCTCTACCCGCTGTTCGACAAGAAGGGCAACGCCGTCATCCCCTTCGGGGTCATCGGGCTCGGCCTGGCCCTCTACACCCTCTTCCACCCCGGCCTGCGCAAGGACGCCCCCGACGAGCACGCCCCGGCCGTCCCGACCACGCTCGGCGCGCAGGAGGGTCCCGTACCCGAGCCGTTCGGCGCCCTCGGTTCGGGCCATGGGGCCCCCGGCCCCGGCGCTGCGGTGGTGCACCCCGACGACGGGGCGGGCCCGGGCCCCGCGGCCGAGACGGGGGTCGTCAACGGCGCCCCGGTCGTCCCCGGGTCGCTTGCAGAGCGCAAATAACGGTCGGGGCCGCCGTCGTTTTGCCGCCCCGGCGGGGTGGATGCGAAGATTGTGCTGTGCGCCTACCGCTCCCAGACGGAGCCGATGAACGGTTGCCGTCCACGGTCGGGGTCGGTGGCGGCGTCCAGCCCGCCGAGTGACCGCAGGCCAGTCGCGACGATGGACGAATTTCGAGCGCTGATCGACGCGCCCCGACCACGACCTCATGGAGGAGGGAAAGCCACCGCCCAGCGTCTTCGACCTCATGACCATGGGGCTGGCCTCGGCGCTCATGATCGGCGGGGGCCTGGGCATCGGCCTGGGCATCGACGACTGGCTCCACTCGAGTCCGGTGGGGGCCCTGGTGGGCCTGGCCGTGGGGGTGGTGGCCGCCGTGGGCAGCACCGTCCGGCAGGTGCGGCGGTTCATGTGACGGCGCAGGACGAACGACCGGTGCGTGCACGACCATGGTGAACCTCTTCTCCCACTTCTCGCCGCCCCAGATCTCGATCGTGGCCCGCCGCACCGTGCTGGTGGGGGCGGGCGTGGGCGCGGCCGCATTAGTGGTGGGGGTGCTCACGGGCTACCCCCTGGTGGGCCTGGGCCTCTGCCTCGGGCTCGGCCTGGCCCTGGTGAACTTCCGCCTCGTGTCACGCGCCACCCTCAAGGCCGCCTCGTCCCCCGACGAGAACAAGCGCCGGCCCCTGGCGGTCAACACCCTGGGCCGTCTCGGCGCCATCAGCGTCGTCGCCCTCGCCGTCACCTTCGTGCTGGCCCAGCTGGGCTTCGGCATCCTCATCGGCCTGGCCGTGTTCCAGTTCACCCTGCTCGCCAACGTCGTGGTATCGATGCTGCGCCAGCCCCTCATGGGGGACACCCACGTGGGGACGGCCCTCCCCGACGACGAGGACGACCTGTGACCGGAGCCCTGCACCTCTTGGCCGCCAACATCAACGTGGGGACCCACGTCCAGCGCGACGGCCTCGACCTCGACACCATCTGGTCCACCGCCGTGGCCATGGTCATCGTGCTGGGCATGGGCTTCTACCTGCGGGCCCGGGCCACGAGCGGCGTCCCGGGGAAGCTCCAGCTGGTGTGGGAGATGGGTGTCCAGGCCGTGCAGCAGCAGGTGGAGGGGTCGATCGGCCCCCGGGGTGCGGCCGTCGTCCCCCTGGCGGTGGTCCTCTTCGTGTTCATCCTGGTGGCCAACTGGTTCTCGGTCCTCGGCATCGGCTCGGAGATCGAGTGGCTGGGCACGCCCACCAGCGACATCAACCTCACCCTGGCCCTGGCCCTGGTGGTGATCGTCCCCGTCCACATCGCCTCGATCCGGGTGCGGGGGTTCGCGGGCTACGTCAAGCACTACGTGACCCAGCCCTTCCCCATCGTCCTGGCGCCGGTCAACATCTTCATCAACGGGGTGGAGGAGATCGCCAAGCCCCTCACCCTGGCCCTGCGGCTCTTCGGCAACCTGCTGTCGGGGGGACTCATGCTGGCCCTGATCGCCGCCCTCGGGGTGTGGTCGATCGGGGCCGTGCACCTGGGCTACGTGTTCACGCCCCTCCTCGACCTGATCTGGAAGCCCTTCGACCTGGCCATCGGCGCCATCCAGGCCTTCATCTTCTCCCTCCTGACCATCCTCTACTTCGACTCCGCCATGACCGAGGTCCACTAGCCGGGCCCGGCCCGGCCCACCTTCTGCACACCGCAGGTTCTCCCGACACCACAGAGCACAAAGGAGCTTCACCAATGTCAGACACAGGGCTCGACCACGCGATCAGCCTCGCCGGCGCCATGGTCGGCGGCGGCCTGCTGATGGGGGGCGGGGCGGTCGGCGCTGCCATCGGTGACGGACTCGCCGGCAGCCAGACCATCGCCGGCGTCGCCCGTCAGCCCGAGGCACAGGGGCGCCTGTTCACGATCATGTTCCTCACGGTGGGTCTCGTCGAGGCCATGTACTTCATCAACCTGGCCTTCACCGCCCTGTTCGTGTTCTCCCTCTACAAGAAGGGCGGTCCGTGAGCCCGGGCTCTCGTGCGCCTGCGCCGTCCCCGACACGTCCGAACCCACAGAGGCTGAGATGATCGCCAGCAGCAACTTCCTCGTCCCCAACGCCACGCTCATCGTCGAGATCGTGGCCTTCCTCGTCGTCCTCGGCCTCATCTGGCGGTATGTCCTGCCCCCGCTCAACAAGGCGTTGTCCGAGCGCCAGGACCAGATCCGCACGGCCCTGGAGTCGGCCGAGCGGGCCAAGGCCGAGGCCGAGGAGACCCGCAACGAGCGCCAGGGCATCATCGACGAGGCCCGCCAGGAGGCCAGGGCCCTCATCACCCAGGCCAACAGCACGGCCCAACGGCTGGTGGCCGAGGCCGAGGACAAGGCCCAGCGCGAGGGCGAGCGCCTGATCGCCTCGGCCCAGGCCGAGATCGCCCTGGCCCGCCAGCGCGCCGTCGACGAGGTCACGGGCCAGGTGGCCACCCTCGTCATCTCGGTGGCCCGGCAGGTCATCGGCCGCGAGATCGACCCGGCGGCCCACCGCGACCTGGTCGACGAGGCCGTCACGGTGCTGCGGGCGTCGGCCGCCCCGGCCACCGGCTCCCAGGGCTGAGCGGCCCGCGCCCGGACCGGAGAGACGACGGTGCACGAATCGCTTCGGGGCTACACCACGGCGGTCATCGGCGAGGTGGCCCGCCAGGGCATCGGCGGGGAGATCGCCGAGGAGCTCAACGCCGTGGCGCACCTGGTGTCGCGCACCAACGTCCTGGCCGTCACCATGACCGACTTCGGGGTGCCCGTGGCGGCCCGCCGGGCCCTGCTCGACGACCTGCTGGGCCGCCGCGTCCAGGCCGCCACCCTGCGGCTCGTGCTGCGGGCGGTCGAGGCCGAGCGCGCCGACGAGTTCCCGACGGTGCTGCACGAGCTGTACGAGCTCGGGCGCCACATGCACGACCTCGGGGCCGAGGAGCTGCGGGCCGAGGAGCCCCTGCGGGGCCGGACCCAGTGGCGCCACTATGCCGCCGGCTATGCCACGGCGGTCTTCGAGGACGTGGCCGACACCTCCGGCATCGAGGAGATCGAGGACGAGCTGTTCCGCTTCGCCCGGATCGTCGACGCCACCCCGGCGCTGGCCCGGGCCCTGGCCGACCCCTCGGTCCCCCCCGAGCAGCGCGAGCGGCTGGTCACCGACCTGCTGGCAGCCAAGGCCCACGCCGCCACCGTGCGCCTGGCCCGGGTGGTGGTGCAGGGCCACGTGCGGGACCTCGTCAGCGCCCTGGACTACCTGGTGGAGCAGGCCGCCACCGCCCGGGGGTGGCGGGTGGCCCGGGTCCGCGCCGCCATGGCCGTCGACGCCGACGAGCAGCACGACATGGTGGGCGCCCTGCACGAGCTCACCCACGGGCCCGTCGAGCTCCAGATCACCCTGGACCCGGCCCTCCTGGGTGGCGCCGTGGTCCAGATCGGCGACCTGCTCGTCGACGCCACCGCCCTGCACCGATTGGAACAACTGGAGGAGCACCTCCTCCACCCCGACACCACGCGAGGAGCATGACCCGATGGCAGAGCTGACCATCAACCCCGACGAGATCGCCGAGGCGCTCCAGCGCCACGTGGCCGAGTACACCCCCCAGGTCGGGGCCGAGCAGGTGGGACGGATCACCGAGGTGGGCGACGGCATCGCCCGCATCTCGGGCCTTCCCCGCGCCGCCGTGAACGAGATCCTGGAGTTCGAGGACGGCACGGTGGGCCTGGCCCTCAACCTCGACGAGGACACCATCGGGGCCGTCATCCTCGGGCTGGGGACCCACCTCGAGGAGGAGCAGCTGGTGCGGGCCACGGGCCGCATCCTGTCGGTCCCGGTGGGCGACAGCCTGCTGGGACGGGTGGTGGACCCCCTGGGCCAACCCATCGACGGCAAGGGGCCCATCGCCGACCCCGTCCTGCGCCGCATGGAGATCCAGGCCCCCGGGATCGTGGACCGCCAGCCCGTGCACGAGCCGCTCCAGACCGGCATCAAGGCCATCGACGCCATGACGCCGATCGGCCGGGGTCAGCGCGAGCTCATCATCGGCGACCGCAAGACGGGCAAGACCACGGTGGCCATCGACACCATCATCAACCAGCGGGGCCAGGGCGTGAAGTGCATCTACGTCGCCATCGGCCAGAAGGGGTCGTCGATCGCCCAGACCGTGGCCACCCTGGCCGCCCACGGCGCCATGGAGTACACCGTGGTGGTCTCGGCCCCGGCCTCGGAGCCGGCCCCCTTCAAGTACATCGCCCCCTACGCCGGGTGCGCCATGGGCCAGCACTGGATGGAGAACGGCGAGCACGCCCTCATCGTCTACGACGACCTCTCCAAGCAGGCCGAGGCCTATCGCCAGCTGTCGCTCCTGCTGCGGCGCCCCCCCGGGCGCGAGGCCTACCCGGGCGACGTCTTCTACCTCCACAGCCGCCTCCTGGAGCGGGCCGCCAAGCTCTCCGAGGCCCGGGGGAGCGGGTCGCTCACCGCCCTCCCCATCATCGAGACCAAGGGGGGCGACGTGGCCGCCTACATCCCCACCAACGTCATCTCCATCACCGACGGGCAGATCTACCTCGAGTCCGAGCTCTTCTACGCCGGCGTGCGTCCCGCCATGAACGTGGGCATCTCGGTGTCCCGGGTGGGGGGCGCCGCCCAGATCAAGGGCATGCGGTCGGTGGCCGGCACCCTCAAGATCGATCTGGCCCAGTTCCGCGACCTGGAGGCCTTCGCCACCTTCGGCTCCGAGCTCGACAAGGTGTCGCAGGCCCAGCTGGACCGCGGCTACCGCATCACCGAGCTGCTCAAGCAGCCCCAGAACGCCCCCATGGCGGTGCAGGAGCAGGTCCTCGTCATCTACGCCGGCACCAACGGGTGGGTGGACGACGTCCCGGTGTCCGAGGTGCGGCGCTTCGAGGCCGAGCTCCTCGAGTTCGTGCGGGCCAGCCACCCCGAGCTCCTCGAGCACATCCGCACCCAGGGCACGCTGCCCGACGAGGCCGACCTCAAGGGCGCCCTCGAGGCCTTCAAGGGCACCTTCTCCAAAGAGGTGATCTGACCTCATGCCCGGCGGCCAGGAACGGGTGCTGCGGCGGCGCATCCGCACCGTCAAGTCGACCCAGAAGATCACGCGCGCCTTCGAGCTCATCGCCGCCTCGCAGATCGTGCGGGCCCAGGGCCGCATCGCCGCCGCCGCCCCCTACCAGCACGGCATGGCCCAGGTCCTGGCCGAGGCCGCCCTCGACGCCGGCCACCACGCCGGGCGCCTGCTCGGCACCCCCGACGACCCCCAGCGGATCATGCTGGTGGCGATCGTGGCCGACCGGGGGCTGTGCGGGGCCTACAACGCCAACACCCTGCGGGCGGTGGAACGCATCCTGCGCGACCCCTCGAACCCGGGGCGGGAGTACCGGCTGACGGCCGTGGGCCGCAAGGCCCAGACCTTCTTCCGGTTCCGGGGGGTGGAGGTCGAGCGGTCCCTGACCGGCTTCTCGGACCGGCCCACCTTCGAGGACGCCCGGGCCGTGGCCGACATCGTCACGCCCGCCTTCCTGGCCGGCGAGGTGGACCAGGTGCTCGTGGTCTCGACCCGCTTCCTCTCGGCCGGCACCCAGAGCGTCGAGACCCGCCAGCTCCTCCCCCTGCCCGAGCCGGCCGGGGACCCCGGGGCCGAGGGCGCCGGTGGCGTGGACGACCTCCCGGCCGAGCTGAGCGGCCGGGCCGGGTACACCGAGTTCGAGCCGGCCTCCCCCGACCTGCTGGTCGAGCTGGTCCCCCGCTACACCGAGGCCGCCATCTTCGGCGCCCTGCTCGAGGCCGCCGCCAGCGAGCACACCGCCCGGCAGCGGGCCATGGCCGCCGCCACCGACAACGCCGAGGACCTCGTCACCACCCTCACCCGAGAGATGAACCGGGCCCGCCAGGACGCCATCACCACCGAGATCATGGAGATCGTCGGTGGCGCCGAGGCCCTGCGCCAGGCCGCCCGGTCCGAGTAGCACCCACAGGAAGGAACCACCCCGCATGACCACCACAGCCCCCGACAGCACCCGGGCCCCGGCCGACGAGCGCCCGGACGGTCGGGTCGTCGCCATCGCCGGTCCCGTCATCGACGTCGAGTTCCCCCCCCACGGGCTCCCCGAGCTCAACTGGGCCGTGGAGACCGACCTCATGCTCGAAGGCGAGAAGGTCACCGTCACGGCCGAGGTGGCCCAGCAGACGGGCGAGGGCCGGGTGCGCTGCGTCTGCCTCAAGCCCACCGACGGCCTCACCCGGGGTGCCCCGGTGCGCAACACGGGCCGGGGGCTCACCGTGCCCGTGGGCGAGACCGTGCTGGGGCACGTGTTCAACGT
>DATJOV010000311.1:0-2545 GCA_035506735.1 Acidimicrobiales bacterium
GTGACCGGCGCGGCCTGAGGCTCGGTGGTGGTGGACGGCGCCGTGGTGGCGTTGGTGTCCGTGGTGGGAGGCGCCGGCGGCGACGTGGTGAGGGGCGGGCGGGGGGCGGGGACCGGATCCGCTGACCGTGTCGGATGGTGGAGTGGTCCGGCCGCTGTGGGAGCGGGGGGGGCCGAGGCCTCCACGAGGCCGAGCGCCGATGCGCCGGCCACGACGAGGGCGCCCACCACGAGGACAGCCGTCACCAGCAGGCGTTGGCGGCGGGGGGCGGGGGCGCCGGAGGGCGTCACCCAGCGCACTGTACGGGGGTGGTGCAACGGCGCAACCCGGCCCCCTCACCAGGTGCTTCGGCCACCGGTCCACGGCGCCGGGCACGGCGTCGCACCGGTGAGCGCCTGGGGTGGTGCAGTAGCCTCCGGCGATGCGGGTGCTCGTGCTGGGAGCGGGGTTCGGGGGCCTGGAGCTGGCCACGACGCTGTCGGAGGCCCTCGGGGACGACGCCGACGTGGTCCTCGTCGACCGGGCCGAGGGTTTCGTGTTCGGCTTCTCCAAGCTCGACGTCATGTTCGGGCGCACCCTGGCCGACGCCGTGCTCCACCCCTACGACGCCCTGGTCAAGCCCGGCGTGCACTTCGTGCGGGCCGAGATCCGGTCCATCGATCCCGGGCGCCGGAGCGTGGAGACCGACGCCGGCACCTTCGAGGGCGACGTCATGGTGGTGGCGCTCGGCGCCGACCTCGACCCCTCGGCCACGCCGGGGCTGACCGAGGTGGGCCACGAGTTCTACACCGTGGGCGGCGCCTTCGCCCTGCGTCACGTCCTCGAGGACTTCGACGGGGGCGACGTCGTGGTGGGCGTGACCTCCACCCCCTTCAAGTGCCCCCCGGCACCGAGCGAGACCGCCCTGCTCCTGCACGACTTCCTCACCCGGCGCGGGATCCGGGACCGATCCACCATCTCCCTCGTCATGCCGCTCGGTGTCCCCATCCCCCCGTCCCCGGCAGCCTCCGAGGCGCTGCTGGCGGCCTTCGCCGAGCGCTCCATCGCGTGGCACCCCGAGCGCCTGGTGCGGGAGCTCGACCCCGAGCGCCGGGTGGCCCGGTTCGGCGACGGGACGGAGATGACCTTCGACCTGTTCCTGGGGATCCCCCGCCACGTCGCCCCCGCCGTGGTCGAAGCGTCGGGACTGGCCGTCGACGGCTGGATCCCGGTGGACCCCCGCACCCTGGAGACCCGCTTCCCCGGCGTGTACGCCGTAGGGGACTGCACCAGCGTGGGCACGCCCAAGGCCGGCGTCTTCTCCGAGGGCCAGGCCGCCGTGGTGGCGGCGCAGCTGGTGGCCAGCCAGCGCGGCCACGACCCCGGCCCCGGCTACGACGGGACCGGGGTGTGCTACCTCGAGTTCGGGGACGACACCGTGGGCCGGGTCGAGGTCACCTTCCTGAGCGGCCAGCCCCCCGTGGGCGCCCTGCACGGCCCGTCGGAGGCCATCGCGGGCGAGAAGGCCGAGTTCGGCACCAGCCGCATCCGGCGCTGGTTCGACCGGGAGTGGACGCTCACCCCCGAGGGCGACTGACCCGGAGCCCGCCGCCGGCCGGGGGCGCGCCGGCCCTCGGCCACCGGCTCCTGCACAAAGGCCAGGCGCTCCCGGGCGCGGACGACGGTGAAGGCCCGGAGCAGGCCGAAGAGGAAGGCCGCCATGCCGGCCGGGGCCACGTCCACCCGCCCGTCGCCGCGTCGTGGGCCCGACGAGATGGAGACCACGGCCACCAGGGCCACGACGACCGGCGAGGGTGCGGCCACGTCGTCGCCGTCGACCGGGGAGCCCACGTCGCCCGCACCCCGTCCAACGGGGAGGCACGTCGGGGGGGCGGACCGGACCGGCCCCCCCTACGGCAGGCTGACCACCACGTCGAAGGCGTGGACCACGGAGTCACCCGAGGTGACGCTGCCCGAGACACTGGCGTGGTCGCCCACGCACAGCTCGTCGAAGGAGGGCGCCGCCACCCCGTGCTCGCGGAAGGCGGTGTCGGGGGAGACGTCGACGGTCTCGGTGCCCGAACCGGATTGCACGGTGAAGGTCCCGCTGTCGCCGCTCCCGCACGTCCCCGACGTGCTCGAGCCGTCGACGGACTCGACCGGGCCGCTCACCTTGGCCGGCTTGGGGAGGACGATGCCGACCCGCTCGGCGTCCAGGGCGGCGCCGCTCCCGGTGAGGCCGGTGACGTGGGCATGATCGCCCACGCACAGGTCGGCGAAGGTGGGCGAGGCGACCCGCCGCTCCAGGAACGTGGTCCCGGGCCCCACCTCGACGGTGTCGGCGGAGGCGCCCGCCGTCACCGTGAAGCTCCCGCCGTCGCCGCTGCCGCACGCGCCGGGGGCCGAGGAGCCGTCGACGCTCGCCACCGGGCCCGACACCCGGGTGGGCCGGGGCGGCACCACCACCACGTGGGTGGCGCTCAGGGTGGACCCCGACACGGAGCCGGTGGCCCCGGCCCGGTCACCCGTGCACAGGTCGGAGAACGAGGCCGGGGCGCCGTGCTCG
>DATJOV010000312.1:0-7717 GCA_035506735.1 Acidimicrobiales bacterium
CCCATGAGCTCGATGGTCTGCATGACCGCCTCGTGGGGGATCTTGAAGGGGTTGACCAGGCACAGGAGCAGGTCGATGCCGGCCTCCTCGTACAGGCGGCACGTCCGGATGCAGTCCTCGGGGGTGCCGAGCACGCAGGCGTTGGCCTCCATGAGGTACTCAAGGGTGAGGAGGTCCAGTGCCCCCTCCTCGTCGATCCTCTTCATGTCGGCGGCGTAGGCGTAGCTCCCCAGGTCCTGGCGGCGCTCGATCATCCAGTCCGTCATGGTGGCGATCTGGCGGGCCCCGGCCTTCGGGTACCACTCGAAGGATTCCCGGGCCACGGCCATGGCGTCGTCCCGGTCCCGGCTGCACAGGGCCATGGTGAAGGTGGCGGCCCGGTTGTTGACGAAGGCCCCGATGGGGTCGGTGCAGGCCGCCACCGCCTCCCGGTAGACGTCGACCTTGGCCCGCACCTCGTCGGGGGAGACGCCCACGGCGAAGGAGCACAACCCGAGCCCCAGGGATCCGACCTGGCGGTGGCCGTCCTCGCTGCTGGTGGCCCCCCAGATGGGGGGGTGGGGGCGCTGGATGGGCTTGGGGTGGACGCGCCGGCGCGGCAGCGACCAGAAGCGCCCCGAGAACTCGGCCTCGTCGTTCGTCCAGCACGCCACCACGGCGGCGATGGCCTCCTGCCACATGGCCCGGGTCTCGGCCGGGTCCACGCCGAAGCCCTCCAGCTCGGCCCGGGTGGAGGAGCGTCCCGTGCCGAGGTCGACCCGGCCGTCGGAGAGCAGGTCGAGGACGGCCGCCGACTCGGCCGTGCGCACCGGGTGGTTGTAGGGCTGGGGCATGAGGCGCACCCCGTAGCCCAGGCGGATGCGCTCGGTCATCGCCGCGATGGCCCCGTACAGGACCTCGGGGTTCGAGCAGTGGGAGAACTCCGACAGGAAGTGGTGCTCCACGGTCCAGAAGGCGTCCCAGCCGTAGCGCTCCCCCGCCAGGGCCTGGGCGAGGACGTTCTTGTAGGCCTGGTGCTCGCTGTCGGGGCCCCACGGCCGGGGGACGGGGATCTCGTAGAAGAGGGCGAATTGCACGGTGGAGGGTCCTATCATCCCCCCCACCCGGCGACAACCCGCCGGCGCGACACAGGGGGATGCCATGCGCGGCCTGGCCGGGACCAACGTCATCGTCACCGGGGCGGCCTCCGGCATCGGGCGCGCCACGGCGGCACGGCTGCTGGAGGAGGGGGCCTCCGTCTTCGGCGCCGACCTCGCCCCCGCCGGGGCAGCCCCGGCCCCGGGTGCGGACGGCGCCACCTGGGCCTACCGGGCCGTCGACGTGGCCGACGAGGCGTCGGTGGCGGGCCTGGTGGCGGAGGCGGCGGAGCGCTTCGGGCGCATCGACGGTCTCGTCAACGCCGCCGGGGTGGCCGGGGGCGGCCCCGTCCACGTGGTGGACGCGGGGGAGTGGGCCCGGGTCATCGGGATCAACCTCACCGGGACCTTCCTCACCGCCAAGCACGTCCTGGCCCGCATGCTCGACCAGGAGCCCCTCGAGGGCGAACGGGGGGCGGTGGTGACCATCGCCAGCATCGAGGGCATCGAGGGCACGGCCGGGGGGAGCGCCTACAGCGCCTCGAAGGGCGGCGTGGTCATCCTCACCAAGAACATGGCCATCGACTACGCCGGGCGCGGCATCCGCGTCAACACCATCTGCCCCGGTTTCATCGACACCCCCATGAGCCAGGAGGTCATCTTCGGCCTGCCGGGCATGGAGGAACCCAAGGCCGACATCATCTCCGAGCACAAGCTGGGACGCATCGGCCGGCCGGACGAGATCGCCGCCGCCGCCGCCTTCCTCCTGTCGAAGGACGCCTCCTTCGTCACCGGTCACGCCCTGGTGGTCGACGGCGGCTACACGGCGGGCCGGGACCACGGCGTGACCAAACTCTTCGGACTCGACCCCGCCGCACCGTGATGGCGCCGGGTCCGGGCTCGGCGGCCCGCCTGCCCGGCGCCACGGGGCACGGCCGAGAGGGGGGGAGGCTCGGTCGCAGCAGGGCCAACCATCGTCGTCCCCTCGATTGGGGATTGAACAGGGACGCCGTCGCGGTGTAAACGGGAGGGGTGACCTGGGATCGCGAGCACGTGCCAGCTCGTTGTCACAGACGCGTCGCGTTCCCGTCACATTCGGGTCGCTTTATGCGCCTCATTGGCGTCCTCATAGGGGCGGGGCTGGTGGCCTGCGCTCCGTTCGTGGCCGGCAGCGCCTCCGCCGCCACCTCGACGCTCTCGTGGGCCACGCCGCAGAACGTCGATCCCACCCACGGCGACCCCATCTCCGTGTCGTGCCCCTCGGCCTCCTTCTGCATGGCCGTCGACGCCACGGGTCAGGCCGCGGCCGACACCGGGACCTGGGGCACGCCCACCGACGTCGACGGCACCAACGCCCTGACCGGCGTCTCGTGCCCCACGTCGTCGTTCTGCGCCGCCGTCGACGGCTCCGGCAACGTGCTGACCTACCAGAACAGTTCCTGGTCCACCCCGACCGACGTGGACGGGACCAATGCCCTGAGCGCGGTGTCGTGCCCGACCGCCTCCTTCTGCGCCGCCACGGACGCGGCGGGCAACGTCCTCGTCTACAACGGCACCTCGTGGTCGTCGCCGACGGACGCGGCCGGGAGCAACGCCCTGACGTCGGTGTCGTGTCCGACGGCCACCTTCTGCATGGCGGTGGATGCCGACGGTTTTGCCACGAGCTTCAGCGGCGGCTCCTGGTCGACGCCGGCCTCGGTGACGAGCCAGACCGGGCTCACGGCGGTGTCGTGCCCCACGGCGTCGTTCTGCGCCGCCGTCGATCAGCTCGGTGACCACGCCACCTTCAACGGCACCTCGTGGACCGAGGTCAGCGCCACCAAGGCCGCCATCCTGAACAGCCTGTCGTGCAGCTCGAGCACGTCCTGCGTCGCCGTGGGCTTCGCCGGCGCCTCGGTCGTGGTCACCGGCTCGACCTGGTCGGACCCCGCCACCATCGACGGCGGCGCCGACCTCGTCTCGGTTTCGTGCCCGACGAGCTCGTTCTGCGACGCCGTGGACGTCGACGGCATGGCGCTGTCCTACGACGGAAGCACGTGGGGCACGGCCACGACAGCCGATTCCACGGCCGGGTTCCCGTCCTCCGTTTCCTGTCCCACCGTTTCGTTCTGCGCCGCCGTGGACGCCTACGGCGGGGCCGTGACCTATAACGGGTCGACGTGGTCGGCGCCGGCCGCGGTCGGCACCGACCAGGATCTCGCTTCGGTCTCCTGCGTCTCGTCTTCGTTCTGTGCCGCGGTGAGCCTCGGAGTCACTGGGAACATCTTCACCTACAACGGGACCTCGTGGAGCAAGGTGGCATCGGTGCCGGTTGGCCTGACCTCGGTCTCGTGCGCCTCGACGTCGTTCTGTGTGGCCGGGGGTGTCCTGGGGCAGGTCGTGGTCTACAACGGAACCTCATGGAGCCAATCTGAGATCACGGGCGAGACCGAGGAGTTCGTGGCGGCCCTGTCGTGCCCCACGTCGACGTTCTGCCTGGCGCTCGACTCGGTCGGCAATCCACTCACCTACGACGGATCGTCGTGGTCGGCCGGGACGGCCCTGGGCGACGGGGTGCTCCCGTCCTCGGTGTCGTGTACCTCTGCCACCTTCTGCGTCGCCGTCGACATCAGCGGCAACGCCTACACCTACGACGGCTCGACCTGGTCGAGCGGGGTGACGATCGACAGCGCCAACACCCCGGCCGCCATCTCGTGCCCGACGCCGTCGTTCTGCGCCGTCGTCGACACCGGCGGTGAGGCGACCACCTACGACGGGTCCTCGTGGCAGACGCCGGCCGACATCGACGGCAACAACGTGGTCGACAGCGTCTCGTGTCCCTCGGCTGCGTTCTGCGTCGCCGTGGACGAAGCGGGCAACGCCCTGGTCGGCACCGGATCGGCCACCGCGGCGTCCACCACTTCGACCTCGACCTCGACGACGCTGGCGCTGACGGCGACCACCGTCCCCGCCTCGGCTTCGCCTCCCTCTCCGGCGTCGGGCCCCTCGTCCCAGGGATCCGGCGGCTCCCCGTCGTCGAGTCAACTGGCGGCGACCGGGGCCTCGACCACCACGATGGGGGTCGCCGCGCTCGGCCTGCTCCTGCTCCTCGCCGGGGTGGCGGGGCGGCGGGTCCTGCGCCCCAGTCGCTCCTGAAGCCCGGGCCCGGCTCGAGCGGGTGCGCCCCGGCGGCGGCCCGCCGTGCGGCGCGGCAGGGGGCCGAAAGAATAAGGTCGCGCCTTCGCGACGGCTGGCCCCATGCCCGGCCTCCCGGCGAGCGTCCCGAAGGCGTGAAGGCCTGCGATGACCAACCCCATGACGGTCCAGGAGATGGTGCGACGGCGAGTCCGGCGCCGCCGCCGGATGCGCCGCGTCCGCACGGCCCTGCTGGTGGCGGTGGGCGTGCTGGGCGCGGGCGGGGCGGCCTTCGGCATCGACCGCATGGTGGTGGCGCTGCACCACTACTACGCCGGGCGGCCCGGGCCCAAGGGCTCGAGCACCACCAGTGGGGCGGGCGGGTCCATCACGTCGACCACGAGCACGGTGCCCGGACCTCCCGCCTGCCAGAGCCCCCAGCTCGGAGCGTCGGTGTACTACTGGATCGGCACGGGCAGCGCCATCTACGAGATCGTGACGCTGAACAACATCGGCGGGTCGGTCTGCACCCTGGCCGGCTATCCCACCCTGGGGGCCTCGGCCGCAGACGGCACGCCGCTCCCCGCCCCTACGACCGACGTGGCCACCCTGGGCTCGGTGCCGGGTGGAGCCCCGGCCGCCACGACGCCGGTGTCGCTCGCCCCCGGCACGCGGGCCTGGTTCGAGGTGTCCTTCCCCGAGAACTGCGACCAGGTGCTTGCTCCCGGCGCCTCAGCCGCGGGGGTCGCCAACGCCTGCTACGCCGGGACCTACCTCCAGGTGACACCACCCCGGGCCGCCAACCCCCTGCTCGTGAACGAGCCCCTGCACTTCGACTACGGCACGGCCGGCTTCCAGGTGGGCCCCTTCCAGTCCACCCCTCCGCCGTCGCGCCCCCCCGTGCCGGCCGCCTGAGGGGCCGGCGGTGCCCGCCCCCGGACGGGTCGTGCCATCCTCGTGCGATGGACACGAACGACGCCGCCGCCCCTGATCCGGTGTTCCGCCCCGGTGGCGTCTCCTACCTCCGCATCCCCGCCCCCGATCCCGTCCCCCTGGCCGCCTTCTACGGGGTCGTGTTCGGTTGGGAGGTCGACGCCGAAGGCTCCACGTCCCGCTTCGCCGACGGCACGGGCCACGTCATCGGCCATTTCCAGCCCGACCTGCCCGTGGCCGGCGCCGCCGGCGTCGTCCCGTATGTCTTCGTGGAGGACATCGACGAGGTGATCGAGCGGGCCGTGGCCCACGGAGCCGCCGTGGTCCGCCCTCCCTACCCCGAGGGCGACCTGTGGGTGGCCACGATCGACGACCCGGCCGGCAACCTGGTGGGGGTGTGGCAGCACGGCCCTCGCTGAGGGGGCGTGCCGCCGACCTACGCTGGCCCGATGCCCACCGACGGCCCCGGTGCGTCCGACGTGCCCGACGCGGACCTCGCCACCCTCGCCCGCGGCCTGGCCGCCGTCCTGGGACGGCTCCACGAATTCCTCGAGCCACAGAGCGCCAATTCCCTCGTGGCCGCCCTGGGCGACCACCTCGGCGTCGACCCCACGGGACTGCCCGTGGTCACCCACGAGCTCCCCTCGTACCAGCTCATCGACGCCCAGGTGTCGATCGACGTGTGGGCGGCCGAGCCGGGGAGGACGATGCGGGTGCTCGGGATGTCCGGTGCCCAGCGCCGCTTCCATCCCCTGAGCGAGATCCTGAGCGGCACAGTGGGCCCGGTGGGGATCGGCCCCGTCGACTACGTCGACGCCGCCGACGGCCCCGACTCCACCCGCAGCTGCGTCACGTTCGGCCTGTTCCTCCTCGACGACGGCGGGCAGCGCTCGGTCGCCCTGCTGCGCGGCGCCGACACCCACGGGCCCATGCGGGCGGCCATGCTCGAGCTGCTCGCCGCCGACGGCGCCGTGAGCCGCGCCGTGCTGGGCGAGCTGCGGCGCCTGGCCGTGCGCCACAGCGTCCTGCGGGGCCAGGTGCTGGCGTTCGGCCCGGGCGAGGGTGGGGAGTACGGCGCCCTCCACTTCATGGCACGCCCCGAGCTCCGTCGCGCCGAGCTCGTCCTGCCCGAGGCCACGCTGGCCCAGATCGAGCGGCACGTGGTGGGCATCGCCGAGCACGCCCCCCGCCTCCGGGCCGCCGGCCAGCACCTCAAGCGGGGCGTGCTCCTCTACGGACCGCCCGGGACGGGCAAGACCCACACCATCCGCTATCTCCTGGCCCAGCGTCCCGGCGTCACCGCCTTCGTCCTGTCGGGCCAGGCCCTGGCCGCCATCGGCCAGGCGTGCGCCCTGGCCCGCACCATGCAGCCGTCCCTGGTCATCCTGGAGGACGTCGACCTCATCGCCGCCGACCGCTCCTTCGGGGCCATGGGGCCCCATCCACTGCTCTTCGAGGTCCTCAACCAGATCGACGGCCTGGGTGACGACGTCGACGTCACCTTCGTGCTCACCACCAACCGCGTGGACATCCTCGAGCGGGCCCTGGCCGAGCGTCCCGGGCGCGTCGACGCCGCCGTGGAGATCGCCCCACCCGACGCCGAGGGGCGGGCCCGGCTCCTGCGTCTGTACGGCGCCGCCCTCGGGGTGGGCGACCTGGACGACGCCGCCCTGGCCGACGCCGTGGCCGCCACCGAGGGCAAGACGGCCACCTACCTGCGCGAGGTGGTCCGGCGTGCCGCCCTGGTCGACGCCGGGCGGGCCGACGACCGACCGCTGCGACTCGACGGGGCCACCCTGGCCCAGGCTGCCGCCGAACTCCTCGACGACCGCGCCGCCCTGACCCGCTCCCTCCTGGGCGGCCCGGACGAGCCCGACGCCGAGCCACCGCTCGGCCCGGCCGGGGGCTTCGTGGGCCAGACCATGGGCCCGGGCATGCACGCCTTCATGCTGCGTCGGTTCCAGCGGGGCCCCGGGGGGGCCACCCCCTTCGGCGACGACGGCTGAGGGCCGGGCCTCAGGCTCGCCTGGGGGGCGCGAAGCCGGGCCGGGCGGGCTGCTCCACGGCGCCGCACACGGCCAGGAGCACGGCCTCGGACCCGGGGCGCCCGACCACGCCCATGCCCACGGGGAGGCCCTCGACCAGGCCCATGGGGGCGGTGGCGATGGGCCACCCGGCGATGGAGGGGGCGGCCGTGATCGGTGACGACCGGGCGGGGTGCCCCCCCAGGACGAGGTCGTTCTTCCAGGCCGGGCCGTAGGTGGGGGCCACGAGCGCCTCCAGGCCCTCCATGGCGGGCTCGAGGCAGGTGTCGAGGGCCCACGCCAGGTTGCGGCCCCGCGCCGCCCGGTAGGCGTCGGTGGCGCTGCCCCCGAGCTCGAGGGCGCGCTCGAAGAGGTCGTGGCCGAAGTGGGCCAGCTCGACCTCGGCGTGCGCCTGCTCGTAGGCCACGACCTCGGCGAGATCCTGGGGCCCGTCGGGCCCCCGTGTGGGCAGATAGGCGGCCAGGCCGTCGACGAGCTCGCACAACAGCACGGTGAGCTCATCCTCCTCCTCGGCGGTCCCGGGCCGCACCGGGGCCACGTCGACGAGCT
>DATJOV010000313.1:0-2025 GCA_035506735.1 Acidimicrobiales bacterium
CCTTCGCCGTGGCCGGTCAGTCGCTCGTCCGGCGCAGCGAGCCGGCCATGGACCGCACCCGCAGCCTGTCGTGGTTGGCGTTCGACGCCACGCCGGCGGTCCCCCTGGGCGACGGGGAGGCGGCCGACCTCCTCCTCGACCGGGCGGCGACGGCGGTGTCGGCCGAGATGCTCGGCGCCGCCGACCACGTGCTCGCCATGACGGTGCAGTACGCCAAGGACCGCGTCCAGTTCGGCCGGCCCATCGGCAGCTTCCAAGCCGTGAAGCACCGCTGCGCCGACATGCTGGTGGACGTGGAGGGCATGCGCTCGGCCGCCTACTACGCCGCCTGGGCCGTCGGGGCGGGTGCCCCCGACGCCGACGCCGCCGCCTCGGCCGCCAAGGTGTGGTGCTCCGACGCCGCCCGGCGGGTCATGGCCTCGGCCCTGCAGGTCCACGGGGGGATCGGCTTCACCTGGGAGCACGACCTCCACCTCTTCCTCAAGCGCTCCGAGCTCGACCAGGTGAGCTTCGGCGACGCCGCCTGGCACCGCGAGCGGCTGGCCGCCCTGCTGCGGCCCCGGGCCGAGCGGGGCGAGCCCGTCCTCTAGGCCCCGGCCCGTGCCGCCGCCATGGCCCGCATGGCGGCCCGGTCGGGCTTCCCCGCCGCCAGGGTGGGGAGGGCCTCGAGCTGGACCACCATCTCCGGGGTCTTGTAGCGGGTGACCCCCCGCCGGGAGAACCAGCCCCGGGCCGCCTCGAGGTCGAAGGGCTCGGTGGCCTCCACGAAGGCGGCCACCCGCTCCCCCACGTCGGGGTCGGGGACGGCCACCGCCACGGCGTGGCGCACGGCGGGGTGGGCCTCGAGGACCGCCTCCACCTCCGAGGCCGAGATGTTCTCGCCCGCCCGGATGATGATGTCGGACAGGCGTCCCACCACCCGCAGCCAGCCCTCCTCGTCGACCACCCCCAGGTCGCCGGTGCGGAACCACCGCCCCCGGGCCGACAGGGCGGCGGCCGTGGTGGCGGCGTCGGCGTAGCCGGCGAAGAGCTCGGGGCCCCGGAGCCAGATCTCGCCCGCGCCCCCCGGCCGCAGCGGGGCCCCGGTGTCGGGGTCGTGGATGGTGAGCTCGAGCTCACCCAGGGGGCGGCCGTCGGTGTCGCGGGCCCGCTCGAGGCTGTCGGCCGGGCCCGAGGTGGTCACCGTGGGCGCCTCGGTCGACCCGTAGGTGCGCTTGACCCGGCAGGCGAAGGCGTCCGCCGTGGCCTCCACGAAGGCCGGGCTCACCGAGGCCCCGCCCGTGGACACCAGGCGCAGGCTGGCCACGCCCTCGGGCCGGAAGGCGTCCGAGGCGGCCATCTGGGAGAAGAAGACGGGGGGCGCCCCCATGAACGACACCCGCTCCTCCTCGATGCGGCGCAGCCCCAGGTCGGGGTCCCAGGCCGCCATGAGCACGGTGGGGATGCCGGCCATGGCGGGCAGGAGTACCCCGTTGAGCAGTCCCGAGACGTGGGCCAGGGGGGCGGGCATGAGGACGGCGTCGCCCCGCCCCAGGCCGTGGACCTGCACCATGAGGGCGGCCTTGTAGCCCAGGCCCCGGTGCGTGTGGAGCACGGCCTTGGGGACCCCCGTCGATCCCGAGGTGAAGAGGATCACGGCCAGGTCCCCGGGCCGCACCGGGCGGCTCCCGGCGCGCACAGGGGAGGCGGGGGCCAGGGTGTCGAGCACGGCGCCGGCCCCGCCCCCGGCGGCCGGCACTGCCCCCGGGAACCCGGCCGCCGGCATCCCGGCCGTGGCCAGGACCAGGGCCGGCACCACCTGGCCCAGGGCCGCCGCCACCTCGCCCGCCCCCATGCGGTGGTGGAGGGGTGCGGCCACCGCCCCGAGGCGCCAGCACGCCCGGTACAGGAGGAGGGCCCCGGCCCCGTTGGGCAGCTGCCAGGCCACCACGTCGCCCCGCCCCACGCCGGCCCCGGCCAGGCGCCCCGCCAGCTCGGCCACGGCGCCCTCGAGGCCGGGCCCGTCCAGGCGGCCGTGGTCGTCGA
>DATJOV010000314.1:0-7515 GCA_035506735.1 Acidimicrobiales bacterium
ACGAGCTACGTGGCCAACCACCTGTCCATGCTGGCCGCCGGCCAGCAGTCCCTGGCCACCTCGCTCTTCCTGGGGGGCGTGACCCGGCGCTTCCCCGAGCTCAACTTCGCCTTCCTCGAGGGCGGCGTGGCGTGGGCCGTCGCCCTCTACAGCGACCTGGTCGGGCACTGGGAGAAGCGCAACCTGACCGCCCTCAAGGAGCAGCTCGACCCCGCCCTGGTGGACCGGGCCCTCATGCTCGAGCTCATGGCCCGCTACGGCCCCGACGGCGGGCCGGGCCGGGCCCCGCGCCTGGTGCGGCCCCCCGAACCCGAGGACATGCTCGACGAATGGGAGGCGTGCCGGATCGAGCGGGCCGAGGACATCGCCACGCTCTTCGTGGAGCCCTACTTCTTCGGGTGCGAGGCCGACGACCCCCTCACGTCGCTGGCCTTCTCCACCGCCGTCAACCCCTTCGGGGCCGAGCTCAAGGCCATGATCGGCTCGGACATCGCCCACTGGGACCTCCCCGACATGACCACCGTGCTCGAGGAGGCCTACGAGCTGGTGGAGCGGGGCCTCATGGACGAGGCGGCGTTCCGCAAGTTCACCTTCGAGAACCCGGTGCGCTTCTACACCCGCACCAACCCCGGGTTCTTCGACGGCACCGTCGTGCAGGACGCCGTGGGCGCCCTGCTCGGGAGGCCGTGACGTGCACGACGTGATCGTCCGGGGGGCTCGTGTCGTGGACGGGACGGGGGCACCGGCCGTGGTGGCCGACGTGGGCGTCACGGCCGGCCGCATCGACGCCGTCGGCACCGGCACCGGGGCGGCCCGGGCCGAGATCGACGGCAGCGGGCGGGTGCTGTGCCCCGGCTTCGTCGACGTCCACACCCCCTACGACGCCCAGCTGCTGTGGGACCCCACGGCCAGCCCCTCGGTGCTGCACGGGGTCACCGCGGTGCTCGGGGGAAACTGCGGCTTCTCCATCGCCCCCCTCGCCCCCGGGGACGCCGGCTACATCCAGCGCATGATGGCCGTGGTCGAGGGGATCCCGCTCGCCGCCCTGGAGAGCACCGGCCCCTGGGACTGGACGGGCTTCGCCGCCTATCTCGACCGGGTCGACCGGGGGCTGGCCGTGAACGCCGGGTTCCTGGTCGGCCACTCCGCCGTGCGGCGCGCCGTCATGGGGGACGACGCCACCCGCCGGGGCGCCACCGAGGTCGAGATCGAGGCCATGGCCGCCATGGTGGCGTCGGCCGCCGCCGACGGGGCCATGGGCTTCTCGTCCTCGCTGGGCGAGGGCCACCTCGACGGCGACGGCCGCCCCGTGCCCTCGTCGTGGGCCGGGACCGAGGAGTTCGTGGCCTTGGCCGGGGCCCTGCGCCAGGCACCGGGGACGACCCTCGAGTTCATCCCCTGCATCGGGGAGATCCCCGAGGAGCGCATGGAGCTCATGGCCGAGATGGCCCTGGCGGCCGGGCGACGGCTCAACTGGAACCTCCTGGGCAGCCTGGCCTCGGAGGAGATCTGGGCCCAACAGCTGGCCGCCTCGGACCTCGCCGCCGCCCGCGGCGCCGAGGTCGTGGCCCTGGCCCTGCCCGACATGATGCGCATGCGGGCCTCCACCCTCCTCCCCGGCCTGCCCGGATGGAGAGAGGTGCTGGGGCGGGACCGGCCGGGGCGCCTGGCGGCGGCGGCCGACCCCGTCACCAGGGCGGCCCTGCGGGCCGGGGCCGAGAAGGTGGCGGCACGGGCCGTCGGGGTGCTGGCCGACTTCTCGCTCATGGAGGTGGGCGACCCCGCCTCGCCCCACGCCGGGCGCTCGCTGGGGGAGATCGCGGCGGCGCGCCGCACCGACGTGGTCGACGTCCTCATCGACGTGGTGCTGCCCGACGCCCTGACCCTGTTCACCGTCCTGCCCTCGCTCACCCCCTCGCTGGGCCGCACCGACGAGGGGTGGGCCGAGCGGGTCCGGATCTGGCAGGACCCCCGGGTCATGCTGGGCGGATCCGACGCCGGGGCCCACCTCGACCTCATGTGCCATGCCAACTACCCCACCGTGGTGCTGGGCGAAGTGGTCCGGGACCGGGGCCTGCTGGCCCTGGAGGAGGCGGTCGAGATGATGACGGACCGGCCCGCCCGCCACTACGGCCTCGTGGGGCGGGGTCGGGTGGCCCCGGGCTACCACGCCGACCTGGTGCTCTTCGACCCCGCCGCCGTCCGCACCGAGCCGGCCGAGCTCCGGGCCGACCTGCCCGGGGGGGGCGAGCGCCTCGTCGCCGGCGCCGTGGGGATCGAGCGGGTCCTGGTGGGCGGGGTGGAGGTGGTGACCGGTGGCCACCCGACCGGGGCCCGGCCCGGCCGGGTCCTGCGCTCGGGACGCGACAGCGCCACCGCCGCGCCCCTCAGGCCGTCGCCGCCCCGTCGATGACGAAGGTGGCCCCGCTCACCGTGGCCGCGTCCGGTGACGCCAGGTAGGCCACACAGGCGGCCACCTCGGCCGGGTCGATGAGATGACCCATGGGCGAGGCGGACCGGGCCAGCAACCCGAGGTCGGCGCCCTCGGGCAGGGCGAAGTTGCGCAGGAAGGGGGTGTCCACCGAGGCCGGGCACACGGCGTTGACCCGCACCCCGGCCCCGGCCAGCTCGAGCGCCATCGACTTGGTGAGCATGATGACGCCGCCCTTGGAGGCGCAGTAGGCAGCGTTGTAGGGCGTGGCCCGGATCCCGGCCACCGAGGCCATGTTCACGATCACCCCCCTCGTCTCGAGCAGGGCGGGGAGCACGGCCTGGGAGACGAGGAAGGTGCCGGTGAGGTTGACGGCCAGGACGCGCTGCCACTCCTCGAGCGCCACCTCGCCGATGCGGCGGGCGACGCCGATCCCGGCCACGTTCACGGCGATGTCGAGGCGGCCGTGGCGGCCGAGCACCTCGGCCACGGCGTGGGTCACCGAGGCCGGGTCGGTGACGTCCATGACCACGCCCCCGGCCGGGGCCGACAGGTCGCTCCCCACCACGGCGGCCCCCTCGGCCGCCAGGCGCTCCACCACGGCGGCGCCGATCCCGCTCGCCGCCCCCGTCACCAGGGCCACGCGGCCGGCCAGGCGCTCCATGGCACGACGGTAGCGGGCGCCGCCACGGCACCGACGCTCCCCCCGGGCACGGACAGGAGAGCGGCGGCCCGGCGACGCCTGAGTAGGGTGATCCCGATGGCCTGCTCGGGCGTCGGTGACGTGGGCGGCGGGCCCGTGGCGCCGTCCCGGACGGCACGGCGACGGTGAGGACCACACCGACCACGGCCGTCCTCGTGGGCCTGGCCGAGCGGGGCCACCTCGTCGGTGGGGAGTGGACGGTGGGGGCGTCGGGGGGCACCTTCGACCACCACGAGCCGGCCACGGGCCGGCACCAGGCCACGGTGGGGTTGGGTGGGGCAGCGGAGATCGACGCCGCCGTCGCCAGCGCCCGGGCCGCCCAGCCGTCGTGGGCCGCCCTCGGGCCGCAGCGCCGGGCCGCCGTCCTGGTGCGCCTGGCCGAGCTGCTCGAGGAGGGCGCGGCCGAGGCGGCCGAGCTGGCCGCCATCGAGAACGGCACGCCGGTGCGCATCCTGAACCCGGCCGCCTACGCCGCGGCCTGGCTGCGCCACGCGGCGGCGTGGGCTCCGGCCCTCGACAGCGGAGAGCGCCCCGGGCGCGACGTCGCCGTCGACCTGGAGCCCTACGGCGTGGTCGGGGCCATCCCACCCTGGAACGGCTCGATGATGGGCATGGGCCAGAAGTGCGGCCCGGCCCTGGCCCTGGGCAACGCCGTGGTGGCCAAGCCCCCCGAGGTGGCCCCGTTCGGGATGTTGCGCTTCGCCGAGCTGGCCCTCGAGGCCGGCCTGCCCCCCGGGGTGCTCAACGTGGTGGTGGGCGGGGCCGAGGCCGGGGCCGCCCTGGCCGGGCACGGCGGCGTCGGCAAGGTGAGCTTCACGGGCAGCCCGGCCACGGGGCGGGCCGTCATGGCGGCGGCGGCGACGCAACTCACCCCGGTGACGCTCGAGCTGGGCGGCAAGTCGCCGTGCATCGTCTTCCCCGACGCCGACCTCGGGGCGGCCGCCGCCATGGCGGCCCGCATCGGCACCGCCCTCTTCTCGGGCCAGGGCTGTGCCCTGCCGACCCGCCTCTACGTCCACGCCGACGTGTACGACGACGTGGTCGAGCGGGTGCGCCACCACCTCGGGGGCCTGACCGTGGGCGACCCCCTCGACCCGGCCACGGTGGTGGGGCCGGTCGTGACCGAGGCCGCCCTGGAGCGGATCCTCGGGGTCATCGACCGGGCCCGGGCCGAGGGCGCCACCCTCCTGGCCGGCGGGGCCCGCCTGGGTGGGGACCTGGCCTCGGGATGGTTCGTGGCCCCCACCCTCTTCGGCCACGTCGACCACGACAGCGACCTGGCCCGCCACGAGGTCTTCGGACCGGTCCAGGCGGCCCTGCGCTTCGAGACCGAGGACGAGGCGCTGCGCAAGGCCAACGACTCCCCCTACGGCCTCCACGCCTACCTCTTCACGTCGGACCCGACCCGGATCGAGCGCTTCCGGCGCGGGCTCGAGGCCGGCACGGTCGTGGTCAACGGCATGGGCCGGGCCACCCCGGCGGCGCCCTTCGGCGGCGTCAAGCACAGTGGCTTCGGCCGCGAGGGCGGGCGGGCCGGGATGCTGGACATGGTGCGCACCAAGACGGTGCACCTCCGCCCCGGCTGAGCCGACGCCACCCCACGGCGCCGGCCCGGCGACCGACGGCGTCGTCGGGCCCGACGATCAGCGGACCCGATGGCGCCGCGGCCGGACCAGGAGGCGCCTGGGCCCGTCCACCACGACCAGGAGCGCCACCCCGACGGCCACGAGGACGGCCCCGGCCACCACCACGACCCGCGCCGCCGTCCCGGTGCCGGTGAAGGCCAGGACGCTCGACGGGGCCGTCACGGGGCGCACGACCGACGTCCCCGTCGTCGGCGGGCCCGTCCCCGTCGTGGACGGGGCCGCGGTGGTCGTGGCGTGGGGCACGCTGCTCGTGGTGACGGCGGGGACCGACGTGGTGGTGGCGACGGTCGTGGCCGTCGTCGTGGTGGTCGGGGACGTGGTGGTGGTCGTGGGGACGGGCGTGATCATCGGGCCGATGACCTGCTCGAAGGCCTGGGCGATGACCCCGGCCCCGGCCGCGTCGGGATCGTCGCCGAAGCCCTCGAGCTGCCCCTGGGTGCAGGTGATGTCCAGGAGGGTGCACGCCTTGTCCACGGCGACCGGGACCTGGCCCCAGGGGGAGGTCACCAGGTCGGACAGGTCCGTCTCGTCGAAGGCGCCGGCCACGTCGGCCACGGGCATGTCCTGGAGGCCGTAGACCTGGTCGACGACCTGGTTGAACAGGCTCAGCTCCGGCACGGACTGCGTGGCGAAGGTCTGGCCCGCCCCCCCGGCGACCCAGTCGCCCAGGAAGGGGTTGAACTAGTTCATGCCGACGATCGGCACCGTGGGCCCGGCCGCCTGACGCAGGGCGGTGAGGATCTTCTGCATGTTGGCCTGCATGGTGGTGAGCCCGTCGAGGACGCAGCTCACGTCGATGGCGGCCCCGTTGGCGCAGGTGACGACGTCGTTCCCCCCGATGTCGATGGTGACGAGGGCGACCTGCCCCGGGTGGGCCCGGAGGAATCCCACCGCCTCCTGGAGCTGGGACCCGGTCGGACCCGACGGGCAGAAGGAGCCCGAGATCATGGAGCTCGTGGTCTCCCCCGAGCAGGCGTCGTCGACCACCGTGAGCCCGGGGACCTGCGCCGAGTAGTGCGCCCCGATCAGGTAGGGGTAGGACTGCGATCCGTCCCACACGGGCACCGAGTCCCCCAGGGCGAGGTAGAAGGGCCCGGAACCCGACGGTGGCGCCGTGGTGGTGGTGGTGGGCGGCGTCGTCGTGGTGGGTGCGACCGTGGTGGTGGGCGTCGGAGCCGGGGGGGTGCTCGACGACCACGTGTCGCCCCCGTCGGCGGTCGACACGGCCACCGCCGCCGCCTCGCCCGAGGCGGATCCCGCCGCCATGCAGGTCGAGGCGGACGGGCAGGCGACGGCGCCCAGCCCGGCGACGCCCGGGGGGAGGTGGCCCTCGGTCCACGTCGCCCCGCTGTCGGTGCTGTCGAGCACCACTCCCGAGCCGGCGGTGGTGGCGCCGACGACGAGGCAGGTCGTGACCGACGGACAGGCCACGTCGCCCAGGGCGGCCACGTCGGGAGGGACCGGGAGCGACGACCAGGCGGTGCCCCCGTCCGTGGTGGTGAGCGCCACCGGGGAGGAGCCGTTCGCACCGCCCTCGCCCACGCCGTAGCAGGTGTCGGCGCCGGGGCACGCCACCCGTGTGAGGAAGACCCCGGGGACAGGGGTCGGGGACGACCAGCTGCTCCCGCCGTCGCCGGTGGAGACGGACTCACCGGTGGCGGTGGTTCCCCCCTCACCGGTCCCGACGCCGACGGCCGTGCAGGCGCTCGCCGTGGCGCACGACACGCCCACGAGCTGGGTGACCTCGGTGGGGAGCACCGTGACGGTCCAGATGGCGCCGCCGTCGGACGTGGCGACGATCCTCCCCGTGCTCACCGGGGCGCCGCCCTCGCCCACGGCGACGCAGGTCGTGGGGGACGGGCAGGCCATGGCGTTGAGCCCCTCGATGTCCGGCGGCAGGGGCATCCTGGCCCACGTGGCTCCCCCGTCGCTCGTCCTGAGGAGGATCCCGGGCGCGGCGTCCACGCCCGATCCCGCCGCGAAGCACGTGGTGGCAGAGGCACATGCCACCCCGTTGATCTCGCCCACGCCGGGCGGCAGGGACGCCGCCGACCACCCGGCCCCACCGTCCGTGGTCGTGTCCAGGATGGGCGTGAGCCCGCCGGCGTCGAACACGCTCCCGCCCGCCACGCAGAACAGCGCGGTCGGACAGGCCAGGGCGTCGAGACCGACGTCGGTCGCCGACGACGGCGTGGTCACCACACCGGGGTCGGTGGCGGCCCAGGCCACGCCGGTGCACACCACGAGACCACCGCACACCACGAGGGCGCAGCCCAGTCGGGTCCAGCCGGGGACGAGCCCGTGCATCACCCGGGGGTACACCACTGCAACCGCCTCCCCGTGATCGGAGGGTGGAGCGCGCCTGGGCGCCAGCCTCGCAGTCGACCACGGCCCGATCCATCATCAATCTTGACGACGATCACCTCGGGGGGGGACCCCGTCTCGGGCGCCGGTGGCCCGTGGCCCGGTGACCACGGGAGGGTTCACGACAGGGTGTCCATCCCCCCGATGACGGCGTCGAGCAGCCCCGGGAACCGCTCGTCGAGCTCACCACGCCGGAGGGTGGCCAGTTTGCGCTGACCTTCGTGGCGCGTCCGGATGAGCCCGGCGTCCCGCAGGACCGAGAGGTGGTGCGTCGTCGTGGACTTGGCCAAGCCCCCGGCCTGCTCCCCGAGCTCGGCGCACGCCAGCTCCGGGCCGCCGTCGAGCGCCGCCACCATCCGCAGCCGGGACGG
>DATJOV010000315.1:0-3878 GCA_035506735.1 Acidimicrobiales bacterium
CTGTTCCTGCGGGTGGGCGGGTTCTCGGCCCTGCACGGCTTCGAGTCCACCTTCGCCGTGCTGGTGCTGCTGGTCCTGGCCGTGGGGACCTTCGAGCGCCGGTGGGTGGCGCTCGGGACCCTGGTGCTCGGGGTGGAGCTCGTGATCGGCTACGGCACCGGCCCCGTCGTCAACCTCAGCCCCACGTACTCGGTGGCCGTCCTGTCCCTGAGCGCCTACCAGCTCCTGCGCCGGGCCCGGGCGCCCGACGGCGCCCATCCCCTCCTCTTCGCCGTGATCGGGGTGTACAGCGCCGGGATCGTGGCCCTGCGCTTCTACTTCCTCATCCCCGTGGTCCTGGCCGTGGTGGCCGTGGCCTGGGTGACGCGTCCGGGCCGCTGGGTGCGACCGGTGGCGGTGGTGGTGGGCACCACCGTGGTGGGGTCCCTGGGCTGGATGGCGGCGTCGTGGCGGGCCTCGGGCACGCCGCTGTTCTCGGTCCTGCCCGGCAACCTGGGCCCCGGCGTCCCCACCGGCAGCGACCCCCTCGTGCACGGCCTCACCCCCTACCTGCGGCTCTTCGGCGACGTGTTCCACGTCGACGCCGTGGGGGTGGTGGCGGTGCTCGCCGTGGTGGTGGGGGTGGTCCTGCTGCGCCGGCGCCCCGGGCAGGCCCCCGAGGCGGCCGTCCTCGTCTTCAGCGGGCTGGGGTGCCTCCTCGAGCTCGTGGTCCTCACGGTGGTGTTCTCGGGCAGCGACGTGAACGACCTGGTCCGCTTCGAGGCCCCCTCCACCCTGGCGTGCGCCCTGGTGGTCATCGACGTGGTGTGGCCCCTGCGCCCCGGCGCGGCGGCGGCGCCGGTGGTCCCGACGGCGGGGGCCCGAGCCTCCCGGAGGGAGCGCCTGGTCCCGGCGGCCACGGCCGGCTTCCTGGTCCTGTTCGCCCTGGTGGCCTTCGGGGTCGACACCACCCGGATCGACCACGCCCCCCGCCTGGTCCGCACCGGGACCCAGGTCCTCACCGGGGCGGGCTTCGGGAACCCGTACCGCAGCCTCGACGCCGACTACGCCCGGCTCAACGCCATGATCCCGACCGGGGCGCGGGTCCTGGCGGCCGTGGACAAGCCGGCCCTCCTCGACTACTCGCGCTACACCTTCGCCACCCTCGACGTCCCGGGGTACACCTCGCCCCCCCCGCACCTGCCCGTGTTCGCCTCGGTGGCCGACCAGGTGGCCTACCTGCGCCACCTGGGCTACGACTTCGTGGCCGTCGAGAGCCCCACCGACCTCGGGCTCTACAGCGAGGGCCAGTGGCTCAACGAGGTCCGTGTGCGCGGCTACTACTACCGGGCCTGGTCCGTCTACTACCTGGCCTGGCAGCAGACGGTGCAGGGACTGGAGACCGACGGGCACTACGCCGTGCGCTACGCCGGGCCCCTGGCCCTCATCCGCCTCGGCTGAGCGCGGCGGTGACCGGCGCCGCTCCTTGTGGGGCCCGGGGCGGCCGGGTACCGTCGCCGCCGATGGACACGACCGCCTGCCCCGTGTGCGGCGCCACCGCGCTCGAGGGGGCGGGGACGGTGGCCGGCACCCTCCTGCGCCGCACCTTCGTCCTGTGCCGGTGCCAGGCCTGCTCGTTCGTCTTCGTGGACAACCCCTCGCTCGACTACGAGACCATCTACTCCGAGGACTACTACAACGGCCGGGGGGTCGACGCCAAGCTCAACTATGTGGGCGAGGTGGAGCAGCCGGCGCGCTCGGTCCGGCGCTACGAGTGGCAGGGCGTGCTCGAGCGGGTGCGGGCCCTCACCCCCGTCCCCCCCGGCACGGCGTGGCTCGACTACGGGTGCGGCACGGGGGGCCTGGTCCAGTACCTCCGTACCCAGGGCGTGGCGGCGGTGGGCTTCGAGCAGGGCTGGTGCGTCGACCTCCTGCACCGCAAGGACATCCCCGTGATCGACGAGCGCTTCGAGGAGCACGCCGGGCAGTACGACGTGGTGAGCGCCATCGAGGTCATCGAGCACACCGTTGACCCGGTGGCCGTCCTGAGCACCATGCGGGGCCTGCTCAAGCCGGGGGGCCTCCTGTTCATGACCACCGGCAACGCCGAGCCCTTCCGCCGCGACATCACCAAGTGGCGCTACGTCGCCCCCGAGGTCCACGTCTCGTACTTCGAGCCCGCCACCCTGGCCCTGGCCCTGCGGCGGGCCGGGTTCGAACCCGCCTTCCCCGGCTACGGGCCGGGGTGGGAGGGCATCATCCGCTTCAAGCTCCTCATGACCCTGCACCGCAAGTGGTCCAGCCCCCTGGAGTCCCTCGTCCCGTGGGGACCGGCCGCCCGGATGATCGACGCGCGCCTCAAGCTGAGCGCCCAACCCGTCGGGTGGGCGCGGGGGTGACCCGGTATGCTGGCGGCCTTGCCGAGCGCCAGCACATCGTGACGGACCCCGACGACACCGAGGCCGGCGACCACGAGTGGGACTGGCACTGGTCGGCGCTGGGCGAGCCGGTCGAGGGCCACCCCGCCAGCGCCTACCGCCTCCGGCTCCTGGTGGAGCGCCTCGGGAGCCCGGGGCCCGGCGACACCCTCCTCGACATCGGGTGCGGGCAGGGCGAGACCGCCCTCCTCCTGCACCGGGAGTTCCCGGCCGTGCGGGTCCTCGGGACCGACTACAGCGCCAGCGGGGTGGCCCGGGCCACCGCCGCGGCCGAGGCGGCCGGGGTCGAGATGACCTTCTTCCAGCGCGACCTCCTGGCGCCGGCGCCCGTGCCCCCGGAACTTCGCCGGTGCGCCACGGTGGCGGTGTGCTCGGAGGTGCTCGAGCACGTGGACGACCCCACCCTGCTCCTGCGCAACGCCACCGAGTACCTGGCCCCGGGCTGCCGCCTGGTGGTCACCGTGCCGGCCGGGCCCCGCTCGGCCTTCGACAAGCACATCGGGCACCGCCAGCACTTCCGCCCCGACGGGCTGCGCACCGTGCTGCGGGGGGCGGGCTTCGAGGTGCTGGACGTGACCCGGGCCGGGTTCCCCTTCTTCGACCTGTACCGGGCCATGGTCATCCTCCGGGGCAGGCGCCTGGTGCGCGACCTGACCGAGCATCCCGAGGAGGGGGGCGGGGGCTCGGCCCACGCCGCCCTGGCCGTCTTCTCGCGCCTGTTCCGCCTCAACCTGGACCGCTCCCCCTTCGGGTGGCAGCTGGTGGCGGTGGCCCGGCTGGCCCCGGCCCGCTGACCGTGGCGCCTCGCCCGTGACCCTCACCGAGGACGCCCCCGTCGCCACCCCGGCCCCGAGCCCGGCCGGGGAGCTGCCCGGCATCGTCCGGCGCCGCCTGGCCGTCCTGGTGGTGGTGGGCCTGGTCCTCGGGGTGCTGGGACTCGTCGTCCTGGCCACCCGTCCGGCCCACAAGCCCTCGGCCGCCTCGGTGCGCAACGTGCCGGTGTCGATCTCGTGCAGCGCCGCCGGGACGTGCGCCGCCGTCGACGACCAGGGCAACGCCGTGCGCCTCGTGGGCGGGACGTGGCGCCGGCCCACCCCCCTCGGCGTGCCGGCCATGACCGCCGTGTCGTGCGCAGGCCCGGGGTTCTGCGCCGCCACCAGCATCACCGGCTCGGTGTCGGTGCTGCGCGACGGGCACTGGTCGGCGCGCAGGAAGATCGATCCCCGGGCCAGCGGGCTCCTCGACCTGTTCGGGATGAGCGGCGTGAGCGCCGTGTCGTGCCCCACCGACGCCTTCTGCATGGCCGGCGACGTCCAGGGACCGGTTCTATGCCGCCGCATCCGTTTGTATCGCGCCGCGTCTGAACAAACTGGCACAGCAAATAAGTGATACGCGCAAGGCTTTCGATGAGGCGCAAAACCTAAGCGAAAACTTCAAGCGGCTGAGGGAGAAGTTGCAGGA
>DATJOV010000316.1:0-2027 GCA_035506735.1 Acidimicrobiales bacterium
TAGAACCACACCGGGGGCAGGTGCTTCTCAGGGGCGCCGAGTCCCGTGCGCACGTCGTGCTCCAGGGCGGCGCGCAGGTCCCCGGGGGCGAGGTGGACGTCGACGCGGGCGGTGCCGGGGGCGGGCATCGGGCTCCTCAGGTGTCGCGGGCGAGGCGCAGCCCGGTGAAGGGCCAGCGCGCCGCCGGGGGGAAGAAGTTGCGGTAGCTGGGTCGCAGGTGGTCGGCGGGGGTGACGCAGGAGCCGCCCCGCAGGACGTACTGGTTCACCATGAACTTCCCGTTGTACTCGCCCACCGCCCCCGGGGCGGGGCGGAAGCCGGGATAGGGGCTGTAGGCGCTGGAGGTCCACTGCCACACGTCGCCGAAGAACGAGGCCTCGGCGGCGGGGCGGGGGTGGAGGATGGCGGGGTCGAGGAAGGTGCCCCGGGGCCGGCCCGCGGCGTCGAGGCCCCAGCGCGGTGCGGCCAGGGTCTCCCACTCGGCCTCGGTGGGGAGGCGGGCCCCGGCCCAGCGGGCGAAGGCGTCCGCCTCGTAGTAGCTCACGTGGCACACCGGCTCGCCCGGGTCCACGAGCTGGGGCCCGCCCAGGGTGAAGAGCCACCAGTCGTCGACGACCCGGCTCCAGTACAGGGGGGACTCCCACCCCTCGGCCTGGACCGTGGCCCAGCCGTCGGAGAGCCACAGGTCGGGCCGGCGGTAGCCGCCGTCGTCCATGAAGGCCAGCCACTCCCCGCAGGTGACGGGGCGGTCGGCCATGGCGAAGGGCTCGAGATGCACGCCGTGGCGGGGGAACTCGTTGTCGAAGCCGAAGCCGGCCCCGTCGTGGCCGATCTCCCCCCGGCCGCCGGCGTGCTCGACCCAGCGGGGCGGGGGGGAGCTGCGGGTGGGGTCGAAGGTCAGGGTGGCGTAGGCGGGCTCGAGGGGGCTGCACGACAGGACGTGCTTGATGTCCATGAGGAGCAGCTCCTGGTGCTGCTGCTCGTGGTGGAGGCCCAGCTCGACGAGGTCGCGCCCGTCGGTGCCGAGCTCGGTGGCGAGCAGGCGGCCCATGGCCTCGTCGACGTGGCGGCGATAGCGGGTCACCTCGTCCACCCCCGGGCGCGACACCACGCCCCGGCGTGGGCGGGGGTAGCGGGCACCCACCCCCTCGTAGTAGGAGTTGAACAGGAAGGCGTAGGCGGGGTGGAATGCGCGGTACCGCTCCTGGCGCGGCGCCAGGAGGAAGGTCTCGAAGAACCACGAGGTATGGGCCCGGTGCCACTTGGTGGGGCTCACGTCGGGCATGGACTGGACCGTCTGGTCCTCGGGGGAGAGCGGTCGGGCCAGCGCCTCGGTGAGCTCCCGCACGTGGCGGTAGCGGTGGGCCAGCTCCGTGGGAGCCTGCGTGGTGGTCAGCTCGGCCATCGCCCTCCCGCTTCCTGTGTCACCGCCTGCCGCGCCCCCCCTCGGGACGAGCGTAGAGGGAGGGAGACGTCGTTCGTTCCGCCCCGGTGACCTTCGTTCCTGTCCTCATCCTTTCCCGTCCCCGCCCCGGGCATGCGGCGGGTCCCTCACGGGGAGAAATCCCAGGTGAGCGGGTCGCCGCCCGGCCCGGCCGGCACCACGGCGCCCCGGCCCCGTGCCTACCCGGTAGGGGTCGGGGCCCGGGCCGGCCGGTCAGGCGCAGGGCTTGCGCACCCCCGTCAGGGCCAGGTTGAAGCGGGCCCCGTTGAAGCCCCGGGCCAGGTCGGCGGCACAGAACCTGGCCGGGCCGAGGTGGTACTCGGCGTTGAACACGGCCTTGTGCCCGACGTAGTCCGACAGCAGGCCACAGGACGCGTACTGGTTGCACTGTTCGGTCAGCACGGCATCGGCCAGCGGGAACATGTCCGCCGCGTAGCTGTCGCCGGTGTCGTCGGGGTTCTTGATCCACCACCCGAGGCCGAGGCCGTGCATGTAGTCGGCCAGGGTCGTCATGTAGCTCTCCTGGTCGGCCTTCGTCAGAGGGAACCCGCTGGAGTCGCCGTATTCCTCGTCGATGTCCGTC
>DATJOV010000317.1:0-2775 GCA_035506735.1 Acidimicrobiales bacterium
AGCAGGACCTCGCGCACGTCCCCCGTCGTGGGCAGGGGGAAGTGCGAGCAGGCCATCTCCTGCTCCTCGTAGGCGGCCAGGTTGTGGGGCGAGGGCAGCAACGACACCACGCGGTTGAAGCCCTGCTGGCGCAGCCAGATGATCTCCTCCTGGCGGCGCACCCGGCGGTGGTGGGGGGCGAAGCCTCCGGGCCGCTCGCTGAGCGCCAGCTGGTCCTTCACCACCCACGTGAAGTTGCGGGGCGGGATCCCCGCCGCCCACTTCCCTTTCATCGACGTCTCCCCACGGCCGCGGCTCCTCGGCCCGCCAGCATCGCATCCCCGGAGGGCCCGGGGGGCCGGACCGTCCCCACCAGGGTGGCGGCCTCCACGGCGGGGGCCACGTCGTGCACCCGCACCATCCCCGCCCCCGCCGCCAGGGCCCAGGTGGCGGTGGCCAGGGAGCCCGGGAGGCGTCCGGCCACCGGGGCGGGGGCACCGTCGGGCCCGGGGGCCAGGCGCCCCAGGAAGCCCTTGCGGCTCGTGCCCACCACCACCGGGTCCCCCCCGGCCACGAGCTCGGGGAGGTGGCGCAGGAGGGCCAGGTTGTGGGCGTCGGTCTTGCCGAAGCCGATGCCGGGATCGACCCACACCTCGCCCACCCCGGCCCGGCGGGCCCGGGCGGCGCGCCGGCGCAGGACGGCGTGGACCTCGGCCACGACGTCGTCGTAGCGGGGGTCGTCCTGCATGGTGGGCGGGGTCCCCCGCATGTGCATGGCCACCCACCCCACCCCGAGCTCGGCCGCCACCGACCACAACCCGCCCGAGATGTCGTTGAGCAGGGTGGCCCCCGCCGCCACGGCGGCCACGGCCACGGCCGGCTTCACCGTGTCCACCGACACCCGCACGTGGGGGGCGAGGCCCCGCACCACGGGCACCACCCGGCGCAGCTCCTCGCCCTCGGCCACGGGCGTGGCCCCGGGCCGGCTCGACTCCCCCCCCACGTCGACCACGTCGGCCCCCTCGGCCGCCATGGCCAGACCGTGGGCCACGGCGGCCTCGGGGTCGAGGTAGCGCCCCCCGTCGGAAAAGGAGTCGGGCGTGACGTTGAGCACGCCCATGACCAGGGGCCGCATGGCCCGTAGGTTAGAGCCGCCCCGGGGGGGCCGAGCCCGCCCCGGGGAGGCGGGCTCAGTGCCCGTGCACGAACTCCATGGCCTCGGCCCGGGTGCGGGGATCGTCGCGGAACAGGCCCCGGACGGCCGAGGTGATGGTGAGGGTGCCGGGCTTCTTCACCCCCCGCATGGACATGCACAGGTGCTCGGCCTCCACCACCACGAGCACCCCGCGCGGCGCCAGCACCTTCTCCATGGTGTCGGCGATCTGGCTGGTCATGCGCTCCTGGACCTGGAGGCGGTGGGCGAAGCCGTCCACCAGGCGGGCCAGCTTCGACAGGCCCGTGACCCGGCCGTCGTCGCCGGGGATGTAGCCCACGTGGACCTTGCCCATGAAGGGGATCATGTGGTGCTCGCACAGCGAGGCGAACGGGATGTCGCGCACCATGACCATCTCGTCGTGCTCGGCCGCGAAGGTGACGGTGAGGTACCGACCGGGGTCGTCGTCGACGCCGGCGAAGAGCTCGCCGTACATGGCGGCCACCCGGCGCGGCGTGGCCAGGAGCCCCTCGCGGTCGGGGTCCTCGCCCACTGCGGCGAGCAACTGGCGCACGAGCGCCTCGACCCGCTCGACGTCGACGCTCACGGCGGGCTCACTCGACGTCCACCGGCCCCTGGTAGACGCGGATGTCGGGCACGTTGCGGTAGCGCTCGGCCACGTCGAGGCCGTAGCCCACCACGAAGTCGGGGGGGATGCGGAACCCCACGTAGCGCAGGTCGAGCTTGGCCCGCTGGCGCCCCTCCTTGACCAGCAGGGCGCACACCTCGAGGCTGGCCGGCTGGCGGGCCAGGAGGCTGCGCCGCAGGTACGAGAGGGTGAGCCCGCTGTCGACGATGTCCTCCACCACCAGGACGTGGCGGTCGGTGAGGTCGGAGTCGAGGTCCTTCACGATGCGCACCACGCCGCTCGTGGTGGTGGCCGACCCGTACGACGCCACCGCCATGACGTCGACCTCGACGGGGAGGCGGATGGCGCGGGCCAGGTCGCTCATGAAGACGAAGGCCCCCTTGAGCACCCCCACCAGCAGGGGGGGACGGCCCTCGTAGTCGAGGGTCAGCTGGGCACCGAGCTCGGCCACCCGCCCCTGGAGCACGTCCTCGGCCACGACGACCGCCCCCAGGTCGGGATCGGTGTCCCAACGGGCCGTGCTCACCGCCGTCCCGGCGTGCCCGTCGCTGCCCGCGGCGCCATCGCCCGCCGACACTACCGGACCGCCTCCGCCTCGATCCTCGCCGCCTGCAGCACGCCCCGGCGGCGTCGCACCCGGACCCCGGGGGCCACGTCGGTGGCGACGTGCTCCCCCCGGGCCACGGCCAGGACCCGCTCCACCGCGGCCAGGCCGGGGGGATGGGGCCCGTCCCCCCGCAGCCAGCGCCGGGTGGCCCGGCGGGCCAGGGGGGGCGGGGCCGCCGCCAGGGCGGCGGCGTCGGTGGGGTCGAGCGACGACGCCAGGGCCTCGAGGAGCTCGGCCTCGCCCCGCAACAGCTCGGCCTGGCGGGCCAGCACGGGGACGAGGTCGCGCCCCGCCACGGCGCCGGCCAGCGGGAGGAGCTCGTGGCGGACGCGGTTGCGCACGAAGCGGGGGTCCTCGTTGCTCGGGTCCTGCACCGGCGCCAGTCCC
>DATJOV010000318.1:0-13931 GCA_035506735.1 Acidimicrobiales bacterium
GCGTCTAGCGACTGCCAAAGAGCTTGCGAGAGCAGAACGCACCAAGAAGAAGCTTCGCCCGCCCCGCAACCTCGTGTCTAACACTGGGGATGAACCAGAGGCGCCCGACCTTCCTACCTAGCGCAAAATGCCGTTCTGAGCGCCCGTGCGAGGCCAGCCAAAGCCCCTCAGGCCCCGACCAGGATCACCCGCTATCGGATGCAGACCTATTGACCCAGAAGCTCGGAGATGCTTATCACTTCCAGGGGGCCGCCAGGGCGGGACCCCGCACGATAACGCTCCGAGCCACTCGCGCGGTGGTGACTCGCTGTCAGGTTGCCGGCATCGGCGCGCTCCGCCGCAAGTCAGGTCTCCCCGCGGTACGAAGGCGGAGTACTGCGGCCTCCAACTTGGGCAGGTCATGATCGACTGTCGCCTGTACGATGGCGTGGGAAGTATCGAAGTAACGGTGAGCAAGTCGATCGCGCATCCCTGCAACGTCCTCCCAGGGAATCTCGGGCTCGGCAGCAAGCACATCAGGGCTGATCCGCTTGACGGCCTCGCCGATCTCGATGAGGCGGATGCGGGCGGCGTCGAAGACGAGCCCATCGCTCAGAGTCCCCCGCTGCAGGTGACTCCTAATCGCCTCGGTGACTTCGATGATGTCCTCTAGTCACTCGTCATCATGCCGGCTCACAGCGGAACCGCTTCGGCGTCGGATTCAATCCTGACCTTCCGCCGAAGGCTGTCGGAAGGAACGACGTCGACATGCGTGCCCAAGACCTCGGACAGCTCGCGCTCGAGGACGCCCAAGGAGAACAGGCCGGTCCCCGGCGCCAAATCGACGAGCAAGTCGATGTCGCTTCCCGGTTGGTCCTCTCCCCTCGCCACGCTGCCGAACACGCGGACGTTGCTTGCCCCACGGCGACTGGCCGTGGCCAGCACGGCGGCTCGGCGCTGGCGCAGACGCCGACCGAGGGGCGTGTCCGGCAGCCCAAGCCGGGCCTGGGGGTCTGGTTCGAGCCCGAGCACAAGCCTGTGACCGGTCGCCGCCACCAGCTTGGACAGCATCCTCAAGCCTGGCTCACGGCGCCCGGACTCGTAGGCGGCGACGACGCTTTGGGCGACCTGGGCCCGGCGCGCCACGTCCGTCTGCGAGAGGCGGGCGTCCTTGCGAGCTTGGCGGAGCAGCGCAGCGGACGCTGGGGGACGATCGTCCATGGACCCATAGCCTATCGCGGATTGTCTATAGGCAAGGCCCCAGACGAACCGCGCCTATAACGCGCCTCTTTTCCGAGTCACGGCTTTCCGAGAGCGGCAGGTCGTGCCTGGTGACGGCTTTACGTGGCCCCCGGTTCGTGCCTGAGTCCAGCTTGAAGCGGATGGGCAGTGAGTCCGATTCGGCCGCTCCCGCACCTCTCCTCGCAGGTCAGAGGCCTCCCGGTCCCCTCCTGCCACCCCCGCCGGCCCTCCGCTGTCCTCGACCGGACGTGGGACTTCCGCAGGCGCCGCCACGGGTAGTCCGTCAGCGGAACCTCTGGAGATGGGCGGGGCAGCAGCCGGGGAAGTGCGGGCCCCCGGCGACGGGCTGACGTGCAACGGCACCGCCTCTGATGCTCCGTCGACCGCCAGCTCCTGTGCGGCGTCGCGGCGGGGGCAGGGAGGCTAGGGCGAGCCCACGTAGGCACCGTTGCAGACGTCCTCGTACTGGTGGGGATCGAATGTCATGCCGTGCCGGGGGAAGTACCACTCGACGGCTCGGTAGGCGAGCTTGCCGTGGCACGTGCCCAACCTGAAGGCCACGATGGTCACCGGCTCCTGGGTCCCCCCCGCTACCGACTGGCCCGGCCCCACCCAGTCGCTGGTACCCGTGCCGACGGCCCTCGCCCTTCCCCACGAGGACCAGACAACGTGGCTGACCAGCCCGGTGGGGTCGCCGCCGTTGAAGACCGTGGTGGGCCGGACGCGACCGAAGCCCACGCCGTGGAGGAAGATCCCCGGCTCCGGCCGCCCGAGGGTCGGGACTGCGGTGAGGCTGGGACCGGACGAGCCGCAGGCCGATGCCGCTGCAATGCACAGCGCACCGCAGAGAGACGACAGCCACCGCCGACGGGCCACGGACGGGACCCTACCGGGGGCGACGCTGGTCCGGCAGTCCCAACGACCCGGTCGGTGCGGGGGACGCCTGCACCGGCCTTCCCTCCAGCGTCGAGGGCAGGGCCGGATCCGAGCACGTCGTGCCATCGAAGGGGGCCGCTCCGGGAGCCACGACGTTCGAGCCCGCAGCCCCAGGGGCACGGATCCCCGGGCCCGGGTGGGCTCCCGCCGCCAACCGGCGCATGGGACACGGAAGGCCCTCGACCCCGGCACCAGGGGCTCAGCCCGTTGCGGGGAAACCCGGAACGTCCTTGGCGATCGAGGTCGTGCAGGCGTCCCATGCCCGGCGGCTGGCAGGGCGCCCGGCGTCGATGAAGGTGGCCACCCCGTCGACCAGACATGCCGGTGTGCGGACGCCCCAGTTCCAGCTGGCGTTCAACACCCAGTGGGCGCTCCCCGGGACCGCCACCACCAGGGCGTTGGGCATCGTGCGGGTGGCCCCGGCGACGTTGGCCGGTGGGTCGGTGGGGTCGGCTGTGCCGTTGAGGAACAGGACCGGGGCGGAGCTGTGCACCGACCCTGACACCCCGGCCTGGTGGGGCCAGATGGGGCACAGGGTCGCGAGGTACTCGGACCTGGCCACCATCATGGGGGCGAAGGTCGAATCGCCGACGGCGCCGGGGTCGATGGCCGCCCAGGCGTCGCCGCACTCGATGGTGAGGGACATGAGGGGCGGGGACGACGAGGACGAGGCGAACCAGCTCTTGCGCTTCCGCGCCAGGGCCGTGAGTCCCCGCTGGGCGGCCAGGTGAAGGTCACCGGGCAGGAGGACGGCGGCCGTCGACTTCCCCAGGTAGTCGTCATCGATGGCGTTCAGGACGCCGTCGACGGCGCCGGAGCTCCCCCGGACCTGGGCCAGGACGTCCTGCAGGTCACCAGCCGGGTCGTCGGAGCGGGCACAGGAGGGCGAGGCGGCGCAGCGGCGGACGAGGAGGTCGAAGGCCTCCTGGGCATGGAGCGGGGCCTCCTGCCACAGCGGGGTGTCGAGTAACGAGCCGCTGTCCAGCACGGCGCTGCGGACGTGGTCGCCGTAGGCCTGGAGATAGGCGAGGCCGAGGGACACACCGTAGGAGACGCCGTAGAGATCGATCGTGTCGTACCCGAGCAACGCGCGCACATGGTCAAGGTCGTGCGCCGCCGACTCCGTCGTGAAATAGCTGGCGTCGGTGCTGACGGTGGACAGACACAGCTGCACCGCCAGGCGCAGCGCCGACGGTGTCTGCCCCTCGCCAAGGCCGGGGCAGCCCTCGAAGTCCGAGCGCCCCGTCCCCCGCTGGTCCACCACGACGAGGTCGTGGTGCTCGTTCACCCGGGCGAAGGCCCTCGTCAACCACGGGATGTCCTGTTCGGCGTCTGCCCCGGGCCCGCCGGCCAAGAAGAACAGGGCGTCGGGTGCGGGCGAGACCGTGGCGGGGATCAGCGTGACCCACAGCGCCGTGGTCGGCCCCGTCGGGTCGGCCCAGTCGAGCGGCACCTGGAGGGAACCGCAGAATCCGGCCCCTCCCGTGACACCCGTGCACGACTCGAAGCCGGGGGGCGGCGTGCGGGCGCCGGCCGTGGTGGCGCCGCATCCGGCCACCACCCCTGCGGCCAGCACCAGCACCCCCACGCCGACAGCGACCCGGTGCGAAACGGATCCCGGGGAGCCGTGGGCCCGTCGTCCCGGATGGCCCGAACGCAGACCACGCATAGGGCGATCATGGAACCCACCCACCTTCTCATCCAGGGTCGATGGTCCCGTCACCCGGCGTGTGCGAGCCCCCGGCGACGGTCCGTGCCGGGGGCGTCGGTACGATCCCTTCCATGACGGACGCCTCCCCGCCCGCGCCCCATCAGGCGCGAGGCGCGGCCGAGTCCTTCGGCGCCGACGCGGCCCGCTACGACCGCACCCGCCCCCACTACCCCCAGGCCCTGGTCGACCGGATCGTGGCCGCCAGCCCCGGTCCCGACGTCCTCGACGTCGGCGTGGGCACCGGCATCTCGGCTCGGCCCTTCCTCCGGGCCGGGTGCACGGTCCTCGGGATCGACGTCGACGCCCGCATGGCCGAGTTCGCCCGGGAGACGGGGATCACCGTGGAGGTGGCCAGGTTCGAGGACTGGGATCCGGCCGGTCGCAGCTTCGACGCCGTCGTCGCCGGCCAGACCTGGCACTGGGTGGACCCCGTGGTCGGGGCCCGCCGCGCCGCCGCCGTCCTGCGTCCCGGGGGCCGCCTGGCCCTGTTCTGGAACGTCTTCGTCCCTCCCCCCGAGCTCTCGCACGCCATGGCCGAGGTCTACCGCCGGGAGCTGCCCGACACCCCCTTCTCCATGAACCGGGTCCTGCCCGGCGTCGAGCCCTACGGGGCCATCCTCGACGCCACCGCCGACGGCATCCGCAGCGCCGGGGCCTTCGACGAGCCCGAGCGGTGGCGCTTCGACTGGGAGCGGCCCTACACCCGCCACGAGTGGCTGGAGCAGGTGCCGACCTTCGGCGGGCACAACCGCTTCCCCCCCGAGGTGCTGGGGCGACTGCTGGAGGGGATCGGCGCCGCCGTCGACGCCGTCGGCGGGCGCTTCGTGATGGGCTACAGCGCCGTGGTCGTCACCGCGGCGCGCGCCCCGGTGCCGGCTCCGGACACGACCGCTCCCTGACGGCGGACGGCCCGGTCCGGGACCGGCACCCGGTCACGCCACCGGGGGCCCCGGCCGGTCCGGGACGCCGGGACGTCGTCGAGGGCGGCCACGGGGGCGGCGACCCTCAGTCCGCCGTGGGCCGGAAGACCTCCCGCCACAGCTGCAGCGACCGCGTCCACGTCCTGGCCCTCCTGGCCGTGCTCCTCGGCATCTTCATGGTCATGATGTCGGCGTGGTCGGTGGCCTTGGCCCTCACCACCAAGGAGATCAGCGGCTTCGCCTCGGTCGTGAACGGCCTGAGCCTCCCCGCCCTCCTGCTGGCCGGTGTGCTCCTGCCCCTGTCCGTCGGCCCGGGGTGGCTGCGGGTGCTGGGCCACCTCGACCCGCTCTCCTACGTGGTCGAGGCGGCCCGTTCCCTGGCGGCCGGCACCGTCCGGAAGGCCCCCGTGTGGGAGGCCTTCGCCGTCGTCGTGCCCCCGGGGCGCGGTGGTGCTCGGGTGGGCGACCCGGGTCTTCCGCCGGGCGGTCTCCTGAGGCTCGACCCGCCCACGATCCGTCCCCGCCCGTCCCGCCCGGAGGACGGGCACGGCTCCGGCGGCGTACCGTGGCCGACCGCTCGTCACCGTTCGTGGGTGTAGCGCCGAAGTCGGTGGTTTACCGCCGAAAGTCCATAGGCGGGCCGTAGGGCGATCCGTACTGTGTCCCCATGCAGGGCCGATCGGCTGGCACGGGCGGGATGGCGGCGGTGGTGGCGTCGACCCCGTTGCGGCCCGGCGCCGGGCACGCCCCGGCGTCGGGACGCTCGCCCCGGGGCGAGGCCGCCGCCCTGGCGCGTCGCTGGCGCGCCCGGGCCCGTCCCTGGGACGGGGACTGGCCGGACGACGCCGCCGCCGCCGTGACCGGCGCCATGCTGGGCGCGCTGGCGCGGGGCGACGACGAGGCGCTGCACGGGGCGGGGCGGCGCTTCGGCGCCACCCAGCACCACACCGGCGCCCTCACCGCCGCCCTCGACGCCCTGCACGCCACCCTGCTCGAGGACAACCACGACCCGGCCGCGGTGGAGCGGGTGCTCGACGGCGTGCTGGCGGGGGCGGCGCTGTCGTTGTCGCGACGCCTCGAGGTCGAGGCCCGCCTGGACGAGCTCACCGGGGTGGGCAACCGGCGTGCCTTCGACGAGGACCTCGCCGATCAGCTGGCGGCGTCGCAACGCCACTCCTTCCCCCTCACCGTGGTCGTGGCCGATCTCGACGACATGAAGCACATCAACGACCGCGACGGCCATCACGCCGGCGACGCCGCCCTGGTGCGCTTCGTGGCGGCGGCCCGGGCGGCGCTGCGCCAGGGCGACCGCGTCTACCGCATCGGCGGGGACGAGTTCGCCGTGGTCATGCCCTACTGCGACGCCGCCCACGGCACCCGGTCCATGACCCGGGTGGCGGTCGGGGAGGCGCCCCGGTTCTCGTGGGGGGTGGCCTGCTCCCCCCTCGACGGGACCACGGCCCCGGCCCTCCTCGACGCCGCCGACGGCGCCATGTACCGCCACAAGGCCCGGGGTCGTCCCGGCCGGCGGGCAGCCGCCGCCCGGTAGGGCCGGCTCCCGGGTGGTCCCTGCTTCACCGACCAGGGCCGGAGCGCCCTCCCGCATGCCCCGCCGAGCTTCCGGGCACCGCCGTGGCGCGACCCGAGGCGACGGTGGGGCGGAGGTCGAAGGCGGCCCCCACGTCGTCCGGCACGGGGGGCGTGGGCGGCCGGGGAGGCCGGCGCGCTGCCCGCTCTCACCGGTCAGCGGGAGAGGAGGTCCTCGCTGCCCTCGGCCACGGCGGGTCGCTCCCGGCGCACCCTGGTGGGGAGCGTCACCGGTCGGGGGCCCTCGGGCCGCGACGTCGCCAGGGCCACGGGGGGGCACGCCGGCGCATCCGATCCGGGGCCGCCGGCCGGGCCCGGCGTCGGAGCCGGGTCGGGGCGGGGGGCGAAGTGGTCGCGCACGTGGCGGTAGAGGATGTCGCCCACGCGGTCGGCGTCGTCGCGCCCGTACATGGCGTGGTCGAGGTTGTCGATGACCTCGAAGTGGAAGCGGCCCGTGCCGGCCAGGAGCTCGAGGGTGTGGGCCGATCCCCGCCGGATCAGGTCGGCCTCCTCGGGACCGGCCACCACCAGGACGTCGCTCCCGTGCTCCACCACGTAGGACAGGGCCCCGGCCGGTGACGGCTTCCCCGCCGCCCGGTCCAGGACGCCGCGCAGGCGGTCGGGGACCAGGCCCAGGGCCTTGCCCGCCACGGGCCGGGCGGCGGCGGCCCGCACGGCACGGCGCACGGCCGCCCCGGCCCGGGAAGGCGGGGCGGCGCCGGCCGGGGCCGGCCCGGCCGGATCGGCGACGGTGGCGATGGGCCGGATCCCCAGGACGGGGTTCACCGCCACCACCCCCCTGGCCCCCAGGACGGCCCCGCCCTCGACGGCGTGGAAGGCGCCCGAGCACAGCCCGACCAGGACCACCTCGGAGGGGTCCTCGGGGGCCACGGCCCGGGCCACGGCGGCCACGTCCACGGGGGCCTCGGGCGGGTACACCACCCCCCGGGGCTGTCCGGGGTGGAGGCCGCTCTCGCCCAGCCCGCTCATGTCGACCCGCACCGTGCGCAGGCCGTCGGCCGCCCACTTGCGGGCCAGCTCCACCCACAGGCGCGACGGCCCGATGCGGCGCGACCGCCCGGTGTTGAAGCACACCACCGTGGTGCGGGCCGGTCCGTCCTCGGGCTCGGTGACGATGCCGAACAGGGCGGCGTCGCCGATGCGCACGGGCCGCTCGACCACGGACCGGTCCCCCCCGTCGTCGCCCACCACGGCGGCCGGGCCGGGCAGCACGAAGGGCTGGGCGTCGAACGGCGCCCCTTGCGCCGGGGACAGCGTGGACAGCCAGGCGGCGATGTGGAAGACGGCCGACTCGGGCACGGTGGCCTTCTGGCCGTCCACGTTGAGCAGGGTGTCCTGGCCCTCGGCCGAGGCCTGGTCCAGGGCCCCGGCCCCCTCGAGGCGGGCGAAGAGCCCGGCGTCCCGGGGCCGGTCGGGCCGGGTGAGGCAGAGCACGTGGGTCGCCAGGTGACCCGAGGTGGCGCGGATGTCCAGGGCCTTGATGCCCGCCGCCGTCTCGGCGTCGTAGAGGAAGCCCGGCGTGAGGACCGAGCCGTCGCCGGTGGCGGTGGGGCCGAGGGTCACCGACTGCAGGGCCTGCTGCTCGCGCAGGAAGGCGCGGCCCGAGACACAGGGATCCCACAGCACCAGGGCGTCGAGGGGCCGGGCCGCGGCCTCGAGGGCGGCCATGGTGGCGCCCATCCGCATGCCCACCGCCGCCACCACCGTCGGTCCCGCCCCCCGCATGAGGTCCAGGGCCCGCCGGGTGGATTCCCGCCACGCCGCCACCCGGCCGGGATCGTGGCGGGTGCCGGCCGAATCGCCCGTGCCGTCGTAGTCGAAGCGCAGGACGGCCAGGCCCAGCTCCTCCAGGCGCTCGGCCAGGGCCCGGTAGGTGCTGTACACGTAGAGGTCCTCGCGCCCGAAGGGGGAGCACAGGACCACCCCGGCGCGCGCCGTGCCGCTGTCGGGGACGTGGAGGATGCCGAAGAGGGGACGCCTGTCCGGCCCGAACCACACCGGAGTGGCGCTCACGGCCACAACCGATCGCGCACCGCCGTGGGCCAGTCCGCCGCGTCGAGGCCGTGGTGGCGCAGGAGGGCCAGCACCAGGCGGTCCACCCCGAAGCCGAAGCAGGTGGAGTGGGCCGGCTCGCCGTCGGCGCTGGTGATGGCGAAGGTCACCCCGAAGTGGTCCCGGTGCAGGTTGGACGAGGCCACCGCCACCGGGGGGCGGTCGTCGTGCACGGGCACCACGATCTCGACCTTGAGCTCCTCGTCGCGCTGGGTGCGGGCCAGGAAGCGCCCGGTGCGCCCGAAGAAGGGGTCGTTGGCGGCCTCGGGTCGGGCCGGCAGGCCCAGGGCCAGCAGGGCCTCGAACCCCCGCTCGAGCCAGCGCCGGCGCGAGGCGTCGGCACCCTCGGGGTCGCCCACGTAGACGTGCTCGGTCATGCGGAAGGCCTGCATGCGGGTGAGCTCGGTGCTGGGCTCGTGACGGAAGCACCAGCTGGTCACGCGGAATCGCCGTCCCTCGGGGGGGAGGGTGCCGGTGCAGGTGGGGTAGAGGGCGTGGCAGGCCGAGGAGCACAGCATGAGCTCGGTGGGGGCCAGCCCCGTGGCCCACGCCCGGCCCGACTCGGCCGCCTCGGTCAGGGCGGCGTGGGCGGCGTCGTCGCCGTCGAAGCTGTGCACCGATCCCATGAGATGGGGGAACGAGGCCAGGTAGCCGGTCCGCTCGAAGGCCGCCCGGGCCAGGACGGGCGGGAAGCGCAGGGGCTCGGCCCCCTCGTCGTCCCCCAGGGCGAAGGACCACCGCTCCACGGCGTCGGCCACGGCCTCGTAGCGGGCCGAGCGGCCGTAGACGCCGTCGACCTCGCCCGGCACCAGGAGGCCGGCCGCCAGCACGGCGGCGCGGAACGACTCGGCTGTCACGGCGTCCTTCCCCTCGTCGTCCACCGCCACGCGGGCGAGCGCCCCCCCGCTCACGCCGCCGCCTCCGACGCGCACGACGCCACCACCACGGCGGCGGCCATCCCGGCCTCGTGCGACAGGCTGACGTGCAGCTCGGTGATCCCGGCCGCCTCGGCCAGGGCGGCGGCGCCGTCGCTCAGGCGCAGCTCGCAGAAGCCGGCCGGGTGGCGCCGCACCTCGATGCTGCGCCACGGCACGGCGTGGTCGTCGGGACGCAGCACCTTGATGGTGGCCTCCTTGGCGGCGAAGCGCGCCGCCAGGGAGGCGGCGGCCACCAGCCTCGGGCCCCGGCAGCAGGCGATCTCGTGGGAGGTGAAGACCCTCCGCACGTAACGATCGCCGAAGCGACGCATGGAGGACAGCACGTCCTCGACCGCGGTGATGTCCGCGCCCACCCGCAAGCTCATCCGCACCGTCTCCAATCTGTGACTTCTCTGTGCATCGGTCGACGCGCCCGGCGACTGAAGAACCGGGCGGCCCCCCCTCGGGGCCAGAGGCCACAGCTGCGCCAGCATTCTGCCCCGATCGGCCCCCGGGCGCTCGGAGAGTGGTCGGCCCCCATGGGCAGTGACCGGGCTCCCCCCGGGCCGGGGGTGGACGGACCCGGGGTCGCCCCGGTCAGGGGGCCGGGGTGGGGGCGGGCGCCGCCGGGGCCGGCGGGTGCAGGACCGAGACCGGAGCCCGGTGGCCGGGCCGGGCCGGGCCGGCCGGAGACCCGGGACGGGGGCCCTCCAGGGCGAAGACGACGGCCGCAGCGGCCAGGAGGGCGGCAGCCGCAGCGGCCAGGGCGGCCCGCCGGCGCAGGGCGGCATCGGCCCCCGCCGGCCCCGGCCGGCCCGCTTCGGCGACGGGTCGGGCCTCCTGGGCCGATGGGGCCGGGGGGCGCAGGAGGGGCCCCGGCGACCAGGTGGTCTCCGGGCCCGGCAGCAGGTGGACGCGGGTCGTGCGGTCCCGATCCCGGGACGGGGATGCCACGGTGACGGGGGAGGTCCGGCCCTGTCCACCCATGCCTCCCACCCTTTCCGTCCCGCTGTCGGTCGGCCTGCGGCCCGTTCCCGGGGAGGTGATGCCGCCCGATGGCCACGCATTGCTGTTACATACCCACTTTGAGTGGTCACAGCACGATAAACCTTCGCCGCCCCGATGGCAACGGGGCCGGCCCGGGACGTCGGGCCGGTCGGAGGGCCCGGTGAGGTCAGCCGGCGGGGGCCGTGCCCACCAGCTCGAGCGAGGCCAGGAGGGCCCGGTCGTGCTGGGCGGTGAGGGCGGCGGCGGCCGTGTCCAGGTCGAGCCAGCGCAGCTCGTCGACCTCCTCGGAGGGGGCGAAGGCGCCGGACAGGACGTCCATCAGCCAGTACCCCACCTCCTTGGTCCGGCCCCGGCGGTCGCGGTACTCGGTGAAGCCGACGAAGCTCACCAGGGCACAGCGGTAGCCGGTTTCCTCCAGGACCTCCCGCAGGGCGCAGTCCTCGTGCGACTCGCCCGCCTCGAGCTTGCCCTTGGGCAGGGACCAGTCGGCCCGCTCGGGCCGGTGCACCACGGCCACCTCCACCCCGCCCCGGGCCCCCGGTCGCACCAGGATGCCGCCGGCGGCACGGATGACCCCGCCCCGGGCCTTGCCCCGGCCGAGCACGCCGCCCCGACGTCCCATGGCGTCGAACCTACCCAAGGTGCCTGCGCTATCCGGGGACCCCACCGGGCGGGCCCGCCGGGGCCCGAAGTACCGGACCCCCGGTGCGTAAGGTGGGAGGGCTATGTCTCGCGTCGGGCGCCCTGTCGCGGGCGCGACCGCGGCCCTCACCGGCCCGGGGCCGGCGTGACGTCCGGCCGCCGGGCGGGATCCGGGTCCGCCTCGGGGTCGGTGGCCGAGGGATCGGCCTCCTTCAGCGCGGACGAGGCGGCCGAGCTGGCCGCCCTGGCGGGCTCGGCCGGGCGGGGATCCGAAGCGGGCACGGCCCCCCCCGACGGCAGCGCCCTGCCCCAGCGCTTCGGGCGCAACGTCGTCATGAACTACGCCGCCCAGGGCACGGCCGCCCTCTCGGCCCTGATCCTCACCCCCCTGCTCCTGCACCACCTGGGCAAGCCGGCCTTCGCCGTGTGGGTGCTGGCCAGCAACGTGGTCCTCTACCTCGAGCTCTTCGAGCTGGGCTTCGGCGGGGCCACCGCCAAGCTGGTGGCCGAGGACGCCTCGGTGCGGCCCGAGGAGGCCCTGCGCACCCTGAACACCACCTTCTTCGCCCTCATCCCCCTGGGGCTCCTGGCCTTCGCCACCGGGGTCGGCATCGCCTTCGTCTTCCCCGTGGTGGTCCACGTCACCCCGGCCCTGCACCACCAGGTGGTGGTGGTGGTCATCCTCCTGTCACTGGGCCTGGCCGTGTCCATCCCGGGCGACACCTTCGGGGGTTCGCTCATCGGCCACCAGCGCTTCGACATGCTGGGGCTGTCCAACGCCGGGCTGGTGGCCTCGACCCTGGTGGCCAGCATCGTCATCGTGGAGCTGGGGGGCGGGCTCGAGGCCCTGGGCGTGGGCGTCATGTCCCTCAGCATCCTCTTCCACCTGGTGCGCTTCGCCATGCTGCGCCGGGTCCTCCCCGGGGCCCGGGTGTCGTGGCGCCTGGCCGACCGGGCCCGGCTGCGGGAGGTCATGCACGTCTCGGGCTGGTTCATGCTCAACGCCGTCCTGCTGGCCATCTACAACTTCTGCGACGTGCTGGTGGTGGGGATCGTCCTCGGCCTGGCGCCGGCCGCCATCTACGCCGTGGCCTCCAAGCTGGCCTCGGCCGCCAGCCAGGGCCTCGACTCGCTGGCCCAGGTCTTCTTCCCCTACGCCTCGTCCGTGGCCCGCAACCGGGACCGCGCCGCCCTGACCGAGATCACCGTGGACGGCACCCGGGCGGCCATGTTCGCCGGCATGGTCATCTCCCTCCTCTTCATCGTCCTGTCCAAGCCCGGCATCACCCTGTGGGTGGGGTCCGGCTTCGGGGAGTCGGCCCGGGTCCTCGTGGTCCTGGCCGCCGCCATGGCCCTGTCCTCGCCCGTCAAGGCCATCAACACCGTCCTGGTGGGCTCGGGGCGGATCGCCACGGTGTGCGCCGTGCGGGGAACCGAGGTGGCCATCGACCTGGCCCTGTCGGTGACCCTGGCCCACGTGCTGGGCCCGATCGGCGTGGCCTTCGGGACCCTGGGGGGCATCGCCCTGGCCCGCGTCCCGGGATTCCTCTTCTTCGGGTCCAAGGGGGCCAACACCCCGGTGGGCACCCTCCTGCGCCGGGGGGTCCTGCCCCACGTCCCGCCCATGGTGGCCTGCACCGCCGTGCTCCTGGCCCTGCACCAGGTCGCCTACCACGCCTGGGGGCTGGCCACGGCCGGGGTCCTGGGCATCGGGGTCTACGTCGGGGTGTACTTCGCCGTGAGCGCCACCCCCGGGGAGCGGCGGCGGGCGGCGGGCGCCCTCAACCGGGTCCTGCCCCGGCCCTGGCGCCTCGGGCAGGACGACCCCGTGGTGACGGGCGGATCGAACCGGGGGGACGACCAGGACAAAGGCCCGGGGGTGGAGCAAAATAGAGGGAGCACCGAGGGCATGAGGGAGACGGGAAGCCGTCAGGTCCGGGTCCCGCCGGCCTGACGACGACGAGGGGGAACGGGGCGGTGCACGACACCGAGGGCGGCGCCAGGGGCGCGCCGGCTGACCTGGTCGGCCGGATGGCAGGGGAGATCCACCGGTTCATGAAGCGCCACCGCGCCTTCGACGTGGCGGCGGTGTGGGTGAGCAGGCGGGTGCGAGAGGCGCCACCGGGCTCCCTGCTGCACAAGGCCCTGGGGCCGTTGCGGGCCCAGTTCCGGGGGGAGATGAAGGAGTCCGACCTCCTGGCCGTGGTGAGCGCCCTGGAGGGCGCCGAGCTGCGCTACTGGATCGCCGGGGGCTGGGGCGTGGACGTCCTGCGCGGGCACCAGACCCGGCGCCACGACGACCTCGACGTGATCCTGGCCGACTACGCCGGCGACGAGCCGGTGGCCCGCCGGGCCCTGGCCGCCCTCGGCTACCGCCGCACCGAGGTCCTCGACGGCCTGTGGATGGACCCCCGCAGCCTGTTCGACGACGGGGCCGGCCACCAGATCGAGATCCTGGGCCTCGACCGTCCCCGCCTCGACGTCGCCCTGGAATGGACGGGGGAGCCGGGCCGGGCCCCGCTGGTGGAGGACCGCAACCCCGAGCTCTTCACCACCGGCGAGGTGGCGGGGCGCACCGTCCCCTGCCTCGCCGTGGAGCTGCAGCTGCTCTTCCACAGTGGCTTCGAGGCCCGGGGGGTGGACGGCCCCGACATCGAGCTCCTGCGGGCCATGGCCGCCGCCGACGGCCATGGCGACCACCCCACCTGGGCCGCCACCGACACGGCCGAGCACTGAGTCGGGCGGGCCGGTCCCCGCTCAGCCCGTGGCCACGAGGAGCACGGCCAGGGCACCCGACACCCCGGCCGGGGACTGCTTGGCGCTCGGCTGGAGGGCCCCGGTCGTGTCGGTGTCCCAGGCGGCCACGTCGGCGTCGGCCGAGGTGGCGTAGCTCACCCCGGTGCTCGACCCGGCCGA
>DATJOV010000319.1:0-11230 GCA_035506735.1 Acidimicrobiales bacterium
CATCGCTCCCGCTTGTATTCCGATCCTGTTCTAGAGCCCCCGGCCGCGTCGGCCAATCACGCCGATGACGATTCCGCTCTATCGCTACGCGACGACTGGCAGCCCGACCGTGGCATAAGAACGCGGCCGGTCATGCCGGCCAATCCTCCGGGAACTGTGCTGCCACGGCGTTGTGCCGACGGCGCAGCTCCCGGCGCTCGAAAGGAACGAGATGGTCCTCCATCACCACGCCGTTGAGGTGATCAGTCTCGTGCTGGAGGCATCTGGCCAGTATGCCTGTGCCTGCGATTCTGATCGAATCGCCGACCTGGTCACTGCCACGGACCACTGCGATTCCTCTCCGAGCAACCGGAGCGAAACCGCCCGGCAAGGAAAGACACCCCTCGTAGTCGGTTACGGTCTCTGCGTTGGCAAGAAGGGCGAGCTGGGGATTGCACACCAACCCCTGTCTCCGCCTGCCGAAGCCGTCAGGACAGTTGTAAACAAACACGGCCAGATCAACGCCAATTTGCGGGGCAGCTAGGCCAACCCCGTCGGCCGCCCTGCAGGTTGCGAACATGTCGCAGAGCAGATCCCAGAGGTCCGGTCCGAAGTTCTCGACGAGACGACAGGGGCGGTGCATAACCGCACTCCCCCACCTGATGATAGGACGCGCCCTTCCCAATCTCACCAGCTCTTCAAGCGGCACGGCACGCTCCTCCGATCATCTCGATTCAGCGGACTCGCTGGTCTACGGATGCGCGAATACCAAGAGATCGCTCGTCTCGTAGACGGGTTGGCCATCCTCAATGCTGGGCAGGACTAGTTCAATCCGAGCGAATCCCTCGGCTATCTCTTCGTCACTTAGCTGCTCGAAAAGGGACGTCGGTCGCAGCTTCAGGCGCTCATACTCTGTAGTCACGTTCGCGCACCGCTGCCACCGCACCTCGTCAAGCGACTCGAACCGCCAACCAACCGTCGTGAAGTCGTTGATGACGTCCTCCTGGGGCCGGTACATCCTTCTATCCGCCTCAAGCCACTCCGGGAGGATACGAAACCACCAAACATCCGGCATCCGGTCCGCCAGGTTCGTCCGCACAAAGAGCTTGCCACCGGGACACACCACACGAAGAAGCTCGGCCACGGCCCTCGGTCGATCCACGACGTGGTGCCATACATAGAAGAGAAGAGCAGCATCGCAGGAAGCATCCGGAAGCGGTATGGCTTCAGCAGTTCCTGCCCGATATGTAACAGATGGATGCCGAGCCGTCGCCAGAGCGTGAGCCCGCATCTTGTGCGATGGCTCGACTCCGGACACTGGCCCGCCGAAGGCTGTGGCCAGAGCCGGCGTCAGGCGGCCGGTACCTGAGCCAAGATCCAACCAGCGCAGCGGTCTTACATGTGGGAGGTGACGTCCGAAGGCATCCATCCACGCGTTCTGGGCCTCGTCCGACATCTGGCGTCCCGCCACGTAGACAGCATGCTGCCAATCGTCGTAGTCAACCTTCTTCATACTGCGCACAACGTACAGCGTTGGTCCGGGATCAGCACGGCCGCGGACCGTTTGCACTCGCAATTCGAGGCCAGGGCGCCCGTCAGCGGGCTGTGGCCGACAGATCGGTGTAGTCGATGGAGCCGCCCGCCCGGACGTGGCCGAAGTACCAGCCGGCGAAGCCGCGGCTCGGGACCTCGGAGGGGATGGACACGCTCCCCCCTTCGCCGGGGGTGCCGTAGGCGGGCTGGGGCTCCCCGGCCCGCCACACCACGAACGAGAGCTCGTCCCCGACGGTGCGGGCGCACAGGTGCCACGGCCCCGCCGCGTCGGTGCGGCTCCGACTCACGGCCGGCGCCACGTCGAATTGCCCGAGGAGCACGAACGGGGTGCGCACGTCGCCCGAGTCCATGAAGTGGACGTTGAAGAACCAGTTGGCTTCGCCCCAGATGTTCTTGGTCACGGTCAGCGCCTTGGTCACACCCGACCGGAAGGTGATACGGAGGGCAACCCCCTCCTGCTGCTCGGGATCCGCCGACGTCCAGGAGTCACAGGTCTGCTCGGTGGCGGCCACGGCCGACCCGTCCGACCAGAAGACGGCACGATCGTTGGCGTCGCTGTTCCACCGGTAGCCGGCGGCGACGACGGTGTCCCCCGACGCCGTGAGGCTGAAGGCGTCCCCCGGGTCGTGGGTGATGATCCCCACGTGGTAGCCCGCCGCGATGGGACGGACGATGTTCCTCGGGACGAAGGCCCCGGCCGCGCCCGCCCACACGCCCTGCACGACACCCATCAACAGCACCGTCACCACCAGGACGCGCCGGTAGGCCAAGGGTGCGGACCGGTCGCAGCCGTGAAGCGTGCTTCGATGCATGTCCCAGTGACATCCCCGCCAGGAAGCCGTGACCGCCCCAGTATGCCCGGCGGCGACGACGCGGGGCCAGTTCGGCGGAGGCGGACGCGGCGCAGAACGGGCTGCCGTGATGGCATGTCGGCCTGCCACACCTGGACGGGGCGTCGCCATGGGACCGAGGTGGGGTCAGCCGAGTGGGGTGGTGCGGGTCACGGTGGCCGGCGTCGTCGCCCCCTGTCACCTGGTCGAGAAACCCCGCACTGGGCGCGCCGCCGGCGCGCCGGCGTCGAGCCGGGTCAGCGCGCCATGAGATGCTGCACCACCTCGGCCGGGTCCACCCTCCCGGGCACGAGCATGACGACGCTGTCGGTCCGACTGGTGACACCGAGGTCCGTGGTGGCGGCGATGTGCTGCCGGGTGCGCTCGTGCTCGGCCGCCGTGGCGGCCATGCCCTCCCCGTCCCACAGCGTGATCACCACGATCTGCTGGCGCGTCCCGTTGTGGGCCAGGCACAGAAGCCCTCCGAACCCGGGCGTCTCGGCCAGCTGCTGGGCCGCCTCGGCCAGGGCCTCGTCCAGCTCGGGCCGGCTCTCGGGGTCGATGTGGAAGGTGAGCACTCTGGCGTTCTGCATGGTTCCATCGTCCCCGGCCGGGGCCGACTGCCCCAGGGCCGGACGTCAGGACGGGTCAGGACCAAGGGCCCACCGGGCCCGGCGCCCGGGGGCCGAGCGACAGGGCCGACGGGACGGGTCGCCCGGCGCCCGACAGCCCGCGGGGTGGCCCCGGGGCGGCGCCGTCCCTCAGTGCGAGGACGAGAAGAACCCCCGCACCAGGGGCTCGTAGTGCTCGAGGGGCGGGGTGGGGTACTCGACGTCGAAGGCGGGCATGTCGTACTTGCGCACGAACTCCTCGGTGAGGTCGTAGTACTCGTGCCCGGCGAAGCGATCCCGGGCATCGCGGTCCCCGCCGATGTGATGCCAGAAGTAGTAGCCCTGGAAGACCCCGTGCTGGGCCACCATCCAGTGGTAGGCGTCGGACACCCAGGGACGGACGATGGCGGCGGCGATCTCGGCGTGGTTGAGGGGGCCGAGGACGTCCCCGATGTCGTGCACCAGGGCGCACACCACGTACGCATCGTCCCTGCCGTCCACCTCGGCCCGGCGCGCCGTCTGCAGGCTGTGGGTGAGCCGGTCCACGGCGAAGCCGCCCGAGGCGTCGTCGAGGAGCCGCAGTTGCTGGAGGATGCGATCGGGCAGGGCGTCCACCAGCCCGTCGTGCTTGGCCATGATGAGGGCCCAGTCCTCGGCCGTGGACTCGTCCATGCGCGTGAACGTGGCGTTGTCCTGGGTGTGCAACTGGCTCATCCGGCACCGTCCTTCCCGACGCGACGGCCCAAGTCTACCGGCCGTGCGGGCCCCGGCTCAGAGCTCCCGGCGCTCGAAGCTCGCCACCCCGGCACCGAGGACGGCCAGGAACCAGATCCCCACCCACACCAGGTAGGCCCACGAGGGGGCGGACTGGGCGAAGAACGGATCGCCGGCATGGACCTCGAGGAAGTGCTGGCCGATGAAGGTCTGGGGCTCCAGGTAGTAGATGGCCCCGTGCCAGAGCCCGTCGCTGGGCAGGACGTAGCGGCCCACCTGGCCCACGGCGCGCAGGGCGCCGATGTTGAAGGACTGCCCCAGGGCTCCCACCACCCCTGCCAGCCACGACGCACCGAAGAGCGCCACCGCCACGACCCCGGCGGCGATCACCGACATGCGGGTGCTGAGGAGGAGGGCCACGGTGAGCAGCAGGCAACCCTCGGCGAAGAGGTACACGGCGACGAGGAGGGGATCGGGGGGGAGGAAGCCGCTCACGGCCTTCACGACCGCCACCTCCAGGGCGCACACGGCGGCGTCGTAGAGGGCCAGGAGCACGGCCAGGCCGAGCCACTTCCCCAGGAGGATCTGGGCCCGCCGGACGGGGCGGGTGACGAGGGTGAGCAGCACGCCCGACTCGATCTCCCACGACACGGCGGGCGAACCGATCGTCGAGGCGCTCAGGGCCAGGACGAAGCTGAACATGAACATGAAGAGGATGAACGACTGGGGCAGGGCCAGGTGCACCTCGTCACCCGTGATGCTCCGGGTGCGGGCCAGGCGGTCGAAGCCCCAGGCGCTGAGCGCCACCATGGCGGCGGTGATGGCCAGGAAGGCCAGGAGCAGCTTTCGGCGCACGGCCTCCCGGATGGTCACGCCGGCGATGGTGAGGACGGGGCTCATCTCCCCTCCAGGAGCTCGAGGAAGCGGGCTTCGAGACTCTCGTTCTCGGGGACCACGGCCTCGACCCGACCGCCCCGGCCCACCAGGCGGGCCACGACGTCGGGCACGAGGGTGGGATCGATGGCGCGCACCCGCACCCAGTCCTCCTCCCGGCTCCACGACCCGGGGAGGTCGGCTCCGGCCCACCACCGGTCGGGGAGCCCGGTCACCTTCAGCCGGACGCTCCAGTGGTGCCCGAGGAGCTCGGGGAGCGTCCCGGTGGCGACGGTGCTGCCCCGGTCGATGACGGCCACCCGGTCGCAGATGTGCTCGGCTTCGTCGAGGAGATGGGTGTTGAGGAAGACCGTGGTCCCTCCGGCCCGCAGGGCCCGGATGATCTCGCGCACGTCGCGCCGGCCGACGGGGTCGAGGGCACTGGTGGGTTCGTCCAGGACCACCAGGAGCGGATCACCGAGGAGGGCCACGGCGATGCCCAGGCGCTGCTGCATGCCCTTGGAGAAGGTGGCCACCCGGTCGTCGGCCCGGCGGTCGAGGCCGACGGTGCGCAGGACCCGGGACGACTCCGCCGGCCACGACGCCTTCGGCAGGCCCAGCAGCTTGCTGTGCAGGCGCACCACCTCGGCCGCGCTCAGCAGTCCCTGGAAGCGGAAGAGCTCGGGCAGGTAGCCGATGCGCCGGCGGGCCAGGCGATCGCCGAGGGGCGCCCCGAGGACCAGCCCCTCGCCCCCCGTGGGCCGGACCAACCCGAGCAGCACCTTGACCGCCGTCGTCTTCCCCGCCCCGTTGGGGCCGAGGAAGCCGAAGACCTCCCCCCGCTCCACCGTGATCGACAGCGAGCGCAGGGCCACTGTGGACCCGAAGTGCTTGGAGAGCCCGGCGGTGTAGACGGCGGGCGACGGGGCCGGGGCGGGCGGCGTCGGCCGTGGCTCGGGGACCCCCGGAGGGGTGCCCAGGCCGTGCTGGGCCGGTTCAGCCGATCTGGCGGGCGACACCGAGCAGGCTCCCTTGGTCGAGGATGCCCACCACGCCGTGGAGCATCCCTGCGCCGTCCTCCCACACCACGCCCCCGGCCACCCCGGAGTCGAGCGCCACGGCCACACCGGGCCAGCCCCGCACCTGCACGGACCGGGCCGAGGACCCCGGCGGGGTGGGGACCGGCAGGGTGGTGCCCAGGCCCCCGAGGAGGCGGAGCTCCTCGGCCAGGGCCGGGGGCACGCCCCGGCGGGAGAGCACGTACGCCTCGATCTGCGCCAACGTGGCCCCCGAGGAGGTGGCCGTGGGTCGGACCATGGCGGCCACGGCCATGGTGGGCACCCCCGTGCCGAGACCGCCGTAGGCGACGACCATCCCCGGGCCCGTGTGCACCACCACGGTGCCCCCGGCGAGGGTCCCGGCCGCCGGCCCCAGGACCAGGGTGGCGGTGAGCTCGGGCTCCACCACCGAGCGACCGGGAGGACCGACACCGGCCGGGAGCTGGGTGGGGAGGGCCAGGGGGATGCCGGCGGCGCGCGCCGCCGCCGCCGGTGACGACACCTCGGACGGTGCCACGGCCGAGGACCACGACAGCGTCCCGAAGCCGAAGGAGCGGCTCCCCGAGGGGGTGGAGAAGAGGTCACCGGACCCGCCCCCGGCCGGGCCCAGGACGGCCTCGAGCTCCTGCACGTCGTTGCTGGTGAACGACAGCGGCGCCACCTTGGTCGGTGCGAACACCGAGGTGAGGGTGGTCGCCGCCGCCGTGCCGGCCACGAGCGCCCCGACGAGCCCGAGCGCCACCCCGACCCGCAGCGACACCCGGCGGCGCCACGGGCGCAGACGTGGGCGCCAGGGAGGCGAGACGGCGGGGAGGTCCCCGCTCCCCGCCTGTCGCTGGATGCGGCCCACCAGGTGACGCCAGGCGACGTCGGTGTCGGGGACGAGCTGGGGCACCGACAGGCGGTGGCGCACGCCCAGGAGGTCCGCCCGCACCGCCTGGCGACGCCGCCGGCACCGGGGACAGCCCGCCACGTGGGCCCGCTGGGCGTCGGGCACGGCGAAGGGCTCGTCCTCGAGCCGCCGGATCATCCCCTCACTGCTGTGTCGCACGGCGCAGCTCCTTGCTCAGGGCGGCTTCGGCCCGGCGCAGGATGGTCCCCACGCTCCCCACCGACACGCCCACGGCCTCGGCGACCTCGGCGTAGCTCAGCCCGCTGTGGCGCAGGAGGAGGGCCGTGGCCGAGCGCCGGGGCAGCTTGGCCAGGGCCGCCCCCAGGCTGGCCCGTTCCTCTCGCTCCACCACCGCCTCCTCGGCGCTCGGGGCGTGGGCGGTGGCGCCCACCCGGAGGTGGCGGCGGTGGCGGCGGCGATCGCCCCGCAACTGGTTGAGGGCGGTGTGGACCGTCGCCACGCGGACCCACCCCCCGGCGCCCTCGGGATGGTCGGCGAAGCGCCGGTGGGCGGCGACGAAGACCTCCTGGGCCACGTCCTGGGCCCGGTGGAAGTCCCCCGTGAGATGGTGGGCCAGGCGCACGACGTCGCGGTGATGGGCGCGGAAGAAGGCCTCGAAGGAGGGCGACACCGTCCCCGGGGCGGGCGGGGGGGCATCCCCCCGTGCGCCGTGCTGCCCCCGCCCGGGCGTGGTCGGTCATCACCTCATCAGCACCGCCGGGGCCCCCGGTGTGACACCCGTTTCCTCCCCTGCCCCCCTCGCCGGCCGTGCCGGCGCCCGCCCCGGTCAGGGCCCGTCAGCCGGGACCGGGCTCGATGGGCCCTCATGGCCCCTCGTCGAAGATCTCCCACGCCGCCTGGCCCGGGGTGCGGGGGTCGGGGGCCTCCCGCTCGAGGTCGTCGGCCCGCCGGACGTCGGCGCCGGGAGGCGGGTCGGGGAGGATGGGCTGCGCCTCGCCCGGCGCCGGCCCCTCGGGGGGAGGGTCGGTGGCCTCGAGACCGTCGTCCCGCACCAGGCTGGTGGGGGTGCCCGCCGACATCCACCGGGCCTCGTGGATCCCGTAGGGGTCGGTGCACCACCCCTCGACCCCTCCAGCCCGCATGGGCGCTCCCTGCGTCGCTCCTCCGCCGCTCCGGTGGCGGCGCCGCCCCGGCCGGGGCCGAGCCTACCGCCGCACCCGGGACCGCCCCGGGGCCGGTCCGGGCGAGCCGGCCCTCTCCCGGCAGCCATCGGGCATACTGCGACGGGACGACCCCGACCGCACCCACCGCCGGCGCGGTGAGGGCGGCAGGTGGAGGACGATCACGATGGCGGGGGGACGGTGGTTGGGGGGTGTGGGCGTCGTGGTGCTGGCCGCCGCCCTGGGCGGCTGCAGCGCCTCCCCCTCGGCCACGCTGGCGAGCTTCTCGCGTCCCGGTCCCGACGCCGTGGGCGTCACCACCCTCGACCTCGGCGCCGACGGATCGCTGGGCGAGCGCCTGGCCACCGTCTACTACCCCGCCGAGCGGTCCCGCCTGGCCGGCCATCCCCTCTTCTCCTACCAGCTCAGCGCCCCCCTCCCGGCCGCCGTCGATGCCATCGTCCCGCCCCGCTACAACGCCACCGTCACCACCGACGCCCGCGTGGGGGCGCCCGGGGCGCCCCACGGGCCGTTCCCGGTGGTGCTCTTCAGCCACGGCTTCGGGGCGTCGCGCCTGTACTACTCCCACCTCCTCACCGGCATCGCCTCGTGGGGGTTCGTCGTGGTCTCGGCCGACTACCTCGAGCGCGGGCTGTTGTCCCAGGCCACGCACTCGACCCTCCCCGACTCCGCCGCCCTCGACCTGCGGGTCATGTTCCGGTCGCTGGCCGCCACCGAGCACGCCGCCACGCTGCGGTCCTCGCCCCTCTACCACCTCACCGACGACAGCGAGATCGCCGCCGTGGGTCACTCGGCCGGGGGCCAGACCGCCTTCGACGCCCTCGACGATCCCCGGGTCAAGACGGCGGTGGGGTGGGCGCCGGTGGGCCCCGCCGACGGCTACGCCCGCAAGCCCGTGACCGTCATCGGCGAGCAGCAGGACATCGCCCTCACCCCGGCCACGCTCGACCGCGAGTTCCACCGCTTCCCCGGCTCCACCTCCTACCTCCAGATCTCGGGTGAGGGCCACAACACCTACACCGACATCTGCACCTCCATCCGGGCCGGGGGTGGGGGCCTGGTGGGCTTCGCCATCTCGCTCCACCTCGTGAGCCAGGAGCTGGCCAAGCTGGCCGTGAACGGCTGCACCGCCGCCAATCTCCCCCCCCAGCGCTTCTGGCCCGTCGTCCAGTCCGCCACGGTGGCGGCGTTGCGCAGCGGCCTGGGGCTCGGCCCCGCCCCGGCGCCCCCGCCGTCGCGTGCCTTCCCCGGCTTCACCCTCACCTACCACCACCACGGCTGAGGTCGTGCCCGGCGTCGGCGGGCCTCACGACCCCGGGGCGGGAGGGGAACGCCTCGGCGCCGCGTGGTGGAAGGGGGGGATCCCCGGGATCAGGACAGGCCGACCGTGGCACCGGGCACGGCGTCGGAGGGTGGCGTCACGTCGACGGCCTCGCCCCAGTGGCTGAAGACGGTGGTGACCGATCCCGTCGGCGTGTCGAGCACCTCCTCGACGGGGAGGGGCGATCCCGTGGATGCCACGTACAGCGTGCCCGTGAGCCCCCCGGGGAGCTGGCCCTCGATGCCCACCACCTCCACCCCGTCCATGGTGGTGGGGGCCGACTTGGTCACGGTCCCGGTCGGCGCCACCTGCTCGAGCAGCGTGCCGGTGGTCAGGTTCTTGACCAGGATGCCGTACACGGCGCTGGTCGACGGGAACGACAGCCACTTCCCCGCCGCCGCCTGGGCCGTGGCCGGGGGCACCTGGAGGATCGTGGTCAGCGCCGTCTGGTTGGCTTCGACGTACACGGTCCCGGCCACCGCCAGGGACGACAGCTGGGCCGGGCCCTGGGTGACGGCTTCCCGTCCCGCCACCACGGTGGTGTCGCTCACGTAGGTCGCCGCAACGCCCTGGGCCGGCACCGTGGTCTGGACGTGGACCGAGCTCGCCCTGTCCACGGCCGAGGTGACCAGGGCCATGGCCTGGGTCGGGGTGTCGGCCGCCATGGCGTTGGGCGAGGGGTGCCGGCGCACGTAGTAGGCGCCGCCCGCCGCGGCCGCCACCACCGCCACGGCCATCACGAGGGCGGCGCGTCGGCCCCGACGCCGGTGGAGGCTCCCCGCCGCCACGGGGTTGCCGCCGAAGGTGCCGGCGAAGAACTCCGACTCGTCGCGCTGGGGCGGCGCCACGAGCACGGCGCCCTGCTCCATGGGCGTGGCCGTCAGGGTCGACACGAACGGGCCCGGGCCGCCCGCACCCGGGTAGGGGGACGAGGGAGGGGGCGGGAGTTGGGTCAGGTCGGGCGCCACGGACGGACCCGGGGGGGCCGGAAGGGGGCGGGAGGGGACGGGCGGCTCCAGCGTGGCCACCGCCGCCGTCCCCCGGGGCGGGTGCCAGCGGCCGTCGGCACCCAGCCACCAGTCGGGTCCCAGCGCCTCGCTCACGGCAATGCCGTCCTCCTCGCTCCGCCCAATTCATCGGTCCACAGGGCCCGCTGGCTTTAGCCCCCGGGTCGCCCGTCGCGCTCCGGGGCGCCTCGTAGGCTGGTGGGGTGCGGGTGCTGGCGGCATGCTCGCTCGGAGGGGCGGGGCACCTGCGCCCCCTCGAACCGCTCCTCGACGCCGCCCGGCGGGCCGGTCACGAGGTGCTCGTGATCGGGCCGCCGGCGCTGGCCCCGCTCGTGGCCCCGAGCGGTCACCGCTTCGAGGCCGGTGGCGAACCCCCCGAAGCGGAGGTGGCCCGCATCCGGGAGCAGCTCCCCGTGGTGGGGGCGGCGCAGGCCTCGGTGCTCGGCAACCGCGACCTGTTCGGCCGCCTCGCCACCGAGGCCATGCTGCCCGCCATGCGCAGCGGGGTGGCCCGCTTCGCACCCCATCTGGTGCTGCGCGACCCCTGTGAGTACGCCTCGGCCGTGGTCGCCCTGGAGCTCGGGGTGCCGGTGGCCCAGGTGGCCGTCTCCCTGGCCCAGGCCGAAGCGGGCTCCATCGCCGCGGCCCGCCCCGCGCTGGAGGCGCACCGCCCGGGGCTGACGGCGGCGCTCGAGCTCCAGCCCTACCTGACCCGCTTCCCCTCCCTCCTCGACCCCTCGCCCTTCGCCGTCACCCGCCGCTTCCGGTCCCGGGACACCGCGCCGCGAGCGCCCCTCCCGGCGTGGTGGGGTGAACGGCGCGGGCCCCTCGTCTACATGAGCTTCGGCACCGTGCTCGGCCACATGGCGCTGGCGGGCGACGTGTACCGCACCGCCCTCGACGCCGTGGCCCGGCTCGATGCCCGGGTCCTGCTCACCGTGGGGCACGCCCTCGATCCGGCCGTGCTGGGCCCGGTCCCCTCCCACGTCCACGTGGAGCGGTGGGTGGACCAGGACCGCGTCCTGCCCCACGCCGAGCTGGTGGTGTGCCACGGGGGCTCGGGGACCACCTTCGGCGCCCTGGAGGCGGGCGTGCCGGTGGTGGTGGTGCCGTCGTTCTCGGACCAGTTCGAGAACGGCCGCCGGGTGGCGGCGGCAGGGGCGGGGACGACGGTCCTCCCCGGCGGGGGGGCGGCCGCCGAGGGGACCGGGCCCGGTGGGGCGGTCGCCCGACGGCGGCCGATCTCGCC
>DATJOV010000320.1:0-2998 GCA_035506735.1 Acidimicrobiales bacterium
AGGGGCACCTCGCCGTCGCGGGCGATGCGGGTCCCGCCCTCGACGAAGGGCCCGCTCTCCCCCCGGGGGCACAGGCCCAGCTCCTCGAGCCACACCATGGTGAGGATGCTGAAGCCGTCGTAGAGCTCGGCCACGTCCACGTCGGCCGGGCGCAGCTCGCTGCGGGCCCACATGGCCGCCGCCGCGTCGCGGGCCGAGAAGGTCGTCATGTCGTCGAACTGGTCCCAGCTGGGCCGCCCCCGGATGGCCGTGCCCACGGCGTTCACGTGGCACACGGTGCTCGGTGCGTCGGGGGCGTAGTCGACGTGGGACACCACCACGGCGGTGGAGCCGTCGCACGGGGCGTCGCAGTCGTAGAGGCACAGGGGGGTGGTGATCATGCGCACGGCCAGGTAGTCCGCCAGGGTCATGGGCTGGCGGTAGATGGCCTTGGGGTTGACCTCGGCGTTGCGGCGCCCGTTGAGGGCGATCCAGGCCAGCTGCTCCCGGGTGAGGCCGTACTCGTGCATGCGCCGCTGGGCGATCCACGCGATCCAGTTGGCGGCGGAGACGGCCCCGTACGGGAGGGTCCAGGACATGGGGCCGGAGAAGCGGGGCACGCCCCGCCCCCCGCCGCCCCCGCCGATGCCCTGGCGGCCCCCCTCGCCCTGGGCCGAGGACTCGGTCACGGTGCGGTACACGAGGACGTGGCGGGCCAGCCCGGCCGCCACCGCCAGGCAGGCGGCGAAGACGGCGCGCAACTGGCCCGGGCCCTCGAGGCCGCCGTCGTGCCAGTTGAGCTTGAGGCGCAGGGCGTCCTGGACCTCGGGGCTCGACGGCCCGGCGAAGCCCGCTGTCCCGACCCCCGCCCCGGGGAAGGTGGCCAGCCCGTCGATGTCGTCGCGGTGCAGGCCGGCGTCGGCCACGGCCTGGAGGCAGGCGTCGACGGTGAGGTCGAGATCGCTGCGCCCCAGGCGCCGCCCCACGTCGGACTGGCCGATGCCCGAGACCACGGCCCGGCGCTCCAGGGGCCCGGTGCCGCTCACGACCCCGCCCCGGCCGGGCGGAACAGGGGGAGCCAGACGTCCTCGGCCTGCTCGAAGGTCACCTCCACCGCCATCCCCACCCGCAGGTCCTCGAACGGGCAGTCCACCAGGTTGGTGGTGAGGCGCACGTCGTCCTGCTCCTCGATGGTCACGAGCCCGATGGCGTAGGGCTCGGAGCCCGGGATCCACTGGTGGTAGTTGACGGTGAAGGAGTGGACCACGCCCCGGCCGCTCACCACCTCGGGGGCCAGGGGCCCGTCGAGGCAGTAGGGGCAGCGGGGGACGGGGGGATGGACGTAGTGGTGGCACCCCCCGCAGCGCAGGAAGCGGAGCCTGCCGTCGGCCCCCGAGGTCCAGAAGAAGCGGGTGGCGTCGTCCAGACGGGGGAGCACCCGGATGGAGGGGCCCCGTGCCGGCGCGGCGCTCACGGACGGGGGACGGGGCCGGTCATGGGCCGAGATGCTACGTCACCGGCCGTCCCGAACCTGACGGCGCCGTCAGCGATCAGGCGGCGGGGGCGGGGTGGTGCGAGAGGAGCTCGACCTCCAGGGCGCACAGGCGCCGGTACTCGGCGTCCTCGTCCGGACCCAGCCCACCGGCGGTGCGGGACATGGCCAGGGAGTCGAGCTGGTGCTGGACCCACTGCAGGTCCCGGCGGCCGGGCTCCTCCTCACGGCTGCGGTCCGCTGACGAGGTGCGCATACCCTGGTCATCGGGCCTCACCCGGGCACCGGAGCAGGGCCATTGGCCACCGCCGCAGGGGGACCAAGCGCCCCCGTGCCCTCCCGGTCCGGCGCCCCCGCGGCGGGCTCACGGACGGGGCGGGGGCGGGCCGGGGTCGGGTGCCGCCTGGGCCACGGCCCGCAGCGCCCCCCGGTCCACCTTCTCCATGGCGGTGCGGGGGAGGTCGTCGGTGACCACCATGGCCTCGGGCAGCTTGTAGGCCGCCAGGCGGGACCGGGCGTGGTGGCGCAGGTCCTCGAGGGTGGGGACCTCGGCCCCGGGCCGGGCCACCACCACCGCCACCCCGATCTCGCCCATGACGGTGTCGGGGCGGGGCACCACGGCCACCTGCGCCACCCCGGGATGGTCGGCCAGGACGTTCTCGACCTCGAGGGGGAAGACGTTGTAGCCGCCCCGGACGTACATCTCCTTGGCCCGTCCGGCCAGGTGCAGGCGGCCCCGGTCGTCGAGGAAGCCCAGGTCCCCGGTGCGCACGGCGCCGTCGGCGGTGAAGACGGCGGCGGTGGCCTCGGGATCGTTCCAGTAGCGCTGCATCACCGCCCCCGAGCGCAGGCAGACGTGGCCGGTGGCCCCCGGCGCCACGGGCCGGTCCTCGTCGTCGCGCACCGTCAGCTCCACCGCCCCCCTGGCCCGCCCCACCGTCTCCTCGGCGTCCTCGGGCGGGTCGTCCGGGGCGGTGCCCACCCCCACGCCCGCTTCGGTGCAGGTGTAGCGGACCACCACGGGGGCACCGAAGCGCTCCCGGGCCTCGCGCACCAGGGCGGCGGTGGAGGGCCCGCCCCCCATGGCGATGACGCCCACGCTGGAGACGTCGGTGGCGGCGAAGCGCTCGTGGCGCAGCATGAGGGCCACCTGGGTGGGGATGCCCCCCAGGGTGGTGATGCGGTGGCGCTCCACCATCTCCAGGGCCACCCCGGCCGACCACCGCTCCATGAGGAAGGTGGTCCCCCCGCCCCGCAGGGCCTGGGGGAGCTTGGTCATGTAGCCGAGGTGGGCGAACGAGGTGGAGGACAGGCTCCGCCCCCCGCCCCCCCAGCGCCCCCCGGCGTCGATGTGGCCGATGGCCTCGAGCTGGGCGGCGCCGAACACCGCCCCCTTGGGATCGCCGGTCGTGCCCGAGGTGAAGACGAGGGCCACGGGCCGGGTGGGCGAGCCCGTGACCCCGGGGGTGTCGACGGTGGCCCCGGCCCGGGGGCGCAGCTCGCCGAGGACGTCGGTCGGGGCCACGC
>DATJOV010000321.1:0-3118 GCA_035506735.1 Acidimicrobiales bacterium
GTCCGCCAGGAGCTGGACGACGACCCGAGCGGGGAGCTCGAGCGCCTCGCCTCCGGCGGGACGGCGGGACCCTGCGGCCCCGACGTCCCACCGGCCCGTCCCGGCGGTGCGCCGGGGTTCAGACGGCCAGGGCCTCGTAGATCTCGACGTGGCCGCCCCCGGCCAGGACGGGGCAGCCCTTGGCCTTGCTGGCGGCGTCGGACAGGCTGGCGGCCTCGATGACGGAGTAGCCCCCGAGGCCCGACGCCCCGCCGTCACGGGCGGAGCCGTCGGCGCTGACCGTCGACGAGGGGCCGAAGGGGTTGCCGATCTCGACCACGTCGGACCCGAGGGTCCCGAACCATCCCATCCAGGCCTGCATGGCCTGCTCCTGCTCCTCCGGGGTGGTGTTCGTGCTGCCTCCCGAGTAGATGAAGACGTACTTCGCCACGGTGCTTCCTCCTTGGTGTGAGTCCCGGCCGCGGATGCGGGCGCGGGGGTGCTGCGCTGGTCGGTGCTGCGGTGGACGGTGCTGCTGTAAACGGTGCTGCGGTAACGGTGCGGGCGTGGTCCCGGCGGCTCAGCCCGCCCCGATGCCGGGATCGGGGCCGGGATCCTCCCCCGTCCCGGCCACGGCCAGGCGGGCCAGGTAGTGGGTCCAGCCGGCGCGGTGCATGGGGGCGGCGGCGGCGGGGAGGCCCCGGTGCACCAGGCGGACGATGGTCCCCTCCCCGTCGGGGACGAGGGTGACCTCCACCGTGCTCGAGCCGGGCGGGACGACCTGGTCCTCGCCCTCCCAGCCCCAGGTGAAGCTCACCCGGTGGGGCGGGGCCACCTCGACGAAGGCGCCCCGGATCACGTGGCCGCCCCCCATGTCGACGTGGTAGACGCCGCCGGGCCGGGCTTCGAGCTCGTGGTCCACGCCGCTCCAATGTCGCATCTTGTCGGGGTCGGTGAAGTAGGGGAAGACCGCCTCGGGCGGGGCCGCCACCCGGATCTCCTGCTCGATGACGTCACCGTCGTCGGCCACGGTCATCCCCTTTCCTCGTCGCCCCCGTCTCCCGACCCACCCGGGCCGTGCTCGGCGTGGTGGCCCGCGGCGCGGGGCGAGACCCGCCGGCGCCGTCCCCGGCGCGCTGCTCGCTCTCGGCCGCCAGGCGCAGGCGGCGCAGCCCCGTGGACCAGAAGGTGTCGAGGTAGCTGCGCACCTCGTCCAGCCCCTCGGGCCGGGCCCGGTAGATGATGCGGGTGGCCTCGCGGCGCTGGTCGAGCAGCCCCGCCTCGACCAGGACCCTGAGGTGCTGGGACACGGCCGGGCGGCTCAGGGCGAAGTGGGCGGCGATGTCGCCCGCACTCAGCTCCTCGTCGGCCACCAGCCGCAGGATCTGGCGCCGGTGGGGCTCGGCGATGGCACGGAGGGCGGCGTCCACCCCCTGAGTGTAAGCAGATCCTTACGTAAGTAGCAAGCGAAATACCGAGCGAATTGTTGGGGCCGCCCCGTCAGGTGCCGGCGGCCCAGCGCCGGTAGGCGGCGAGGAGTCGCTCGGTGGCGGGGTCGGCCTGGATCTCGATGTCGAGGAGGGCGATCCGGTAGCGGCGGGGGCCGCGCTGGCACGTGGCGACGAGCTCTCGCCGCCCCGGCACCAGGGCCACGGCGAGCACCTCCACGCGCTCGCCGACGACCGTGCCGGGGCACGGCAAGGAGGCCCGTTCCTCGAAGACCTGGGCGAAGGCGGACAGCTCCTCGTCGTCGCCGTAGCAGTCGACGGTGATCTCGTCGATCAGCGCATCGATGTCGTGGTCACGGCGCTGGCGGGCCATGCGTGGTCGGCGTCCCGTTCCGGCTCACGTCCCCGGCAGGCCGGGGCGGGCCCCGCCCCACCGCTTCGAGCGACGCGCTCCGTGCGGTCTCAGCGCCGGGGCATCTTGATGGCCCGGTCGGCGATGATGTTCTTCTGGACCTCGGTCGTGCCGGCGCCGATGGAGGTGAAGCGCTGCCACACGTAGTTGTGGCTCCAGTGCCCCTTGTCCACGGCGTCGGGACCACCCTTGGCCAGCACCCCGGTCGGCCCGAGCACGTCCACGCCCAGCTCGGCGATGGTCTGGGACAGGTAGCTCCACTGCAGCTTGGCCAGGGGCACCTCGGGCCAGTTCTTCTCGCCCTTGAGGATCTTGGACAGGGCCCGGGCGTTGAGGAGCCGGGTGAGCTCCAGCTGGGTCCACAGGCGGGCGATGCGGTCGCGGATGCCGGGGTCCTCCAGGGCGGCGGGGTTGTGCTCCCGGGCCGTGGCGATGAGGTTGTCGAGCTCGATCCGCATGCTGACCGACAGCCCCGAGGTGCCCACCCGCTCGCTCGCCAGCGTGCCCATGGCCACATTCCAGCCCTGGTTCTCGTCCCCGAGGCGGTCCGTCACCGGCACGCGGGCCCCGTCGAAGACGACCTCGCAGAACAGCTCCCCGCCGGTGATGTCGCGGATGACGTTGACCTCGATGCCGGGGAGCTCCATGTCGACGATGAGGGCCGTGATGCCCTCGTGCTTGGCCCCCCGCTCGATGGCGGTGGGATCGGTGCGCACCAGGAACAGGCCCCACTTGGCCAGGTGGGCGGTGGAGATCCAGATCTTGCGCCCCGTCACCAGGTACTCGTCGCCGTCGCGCACGGCCAGGGTGCGCAGGTTGGCCAGGTCGGAGCCGGCTTCGGGCTCGGTGAAGCCCTGGCACCAGTGCACGTCGGCGCCGAGGATGCCGGGGAGCCAGCGCTGCTGCTGCTCCTCGGTCCCCCAGCGCAGGATCATGGGGCCGATCTGCCAGATGCCGTTGGCGTTGTAGATCCCGGGGGTCTTGGCCTTGGCCATCTCCTCGGAGTAGATGGTGTTCTGCATCACCGTGGCCTCGCGCCCGCCCCAGCTCTTGGGCCAGTTGATGGCGGCCCAGCGCCCCTCGTGGAGGCGGCGCTGCCACGCCTGGCGGCGCAGCATGGTGCGGCGGTCGGTGTTCTGCTCGTCGCCGATCTCGCCCGAGGCCTTGAACTCGGGCAGGTTGGCGTCGAGCCAGGCCCGCAACTCGGCCCGGAAGGCGTCGTCCTCCTCGGTGTAGGCGAAGTCCATCGCTCAGCGGCCCAGCACGGCGGGGTTGACGA
>DATJOV010000322.1:0-8614 GCA_035506735.1 Acidimicrobiales bacterium
GGCCACGGTGGGGTCCTCGACCGGGTCGACGCCATCCTCTTCGTGCTCCCCGTCACCTACTACCTCGTCCGGGTGCTCAACCTCGGGTGAGCACCTCGGCCGAGCGCGGGGCCCCCGGCCCGGTCCGGGTGAGCGTGGTCGGCTCCACCGGCTCGGTGGGGACGCAGGCCCTGGAGGTCCTCGCCACCGACCCCGGGCGCTTCCGGGTGAGCGGGCTGGCGGCGTGGCGCTCGGTCGAGGCCCTGGCGGCCCAGGCCCGGGCCCTGCGTCCCCCCGTGGTGGCCGTGGGCGACCCGACCCGGGCCCGGGCCCTGGCCGAGGCCGTCCCGCCCGGCACCGAGGTGCTGGCCGGGCCGGAGGGCCTGGCCGAGGTGGCCCGCCGGGGCGAGGTGGTCCTCAACGCCGTGGTGGGCTTCGCCGGCCTGCCCGTGACCCTGGCCGCCCTGGAGGCGGGACGACGCCTGGCCCTGGCCAACAAGGAGTCGCTCATCGCCGGTGGCCCCGTGGTGGCCCGGGCCCGGGCCACCCCCGGGGCCGAGATCGTGCCCGTCGACTCCGAGCACTGCGCCCTGCACCAGTGCCTCCGGGCCGGGGGCGGCCCCGAGGAGGTGGCGCGGCTGGTGCTCACCGCCAGCGGCGGGCCCTTCCGGGGCCGCAGCCGGGCCGAGCTGGCCGGGGTGGGCGTGGCCGAGGCCCTGGCCCACCCCACCTGGAGCATGGGGCCCAAGATCACGGTGGACTCCTCCACCCTCATGAACAAGGGGCTGGAGGTCATCGAGGCCCACGAGCTCTTCGGGGTCGATTACGACCACCTGGCGGTGATCATTCACCCACAGTCGGTCGTACACTCCATGGTGGAGTTCGTCGACGGATCCACCGTCGCCCAGCTCTCCTCTCCCGACATGCGGCTCCCCATCGGCTACGCCCTCGGTTACCCCCGGCGCCTGGAGCACCCCTACGGGGCGCTCGACTGGGCCACCCTGGGGCGCCTGGACTTCGAGCAGCCCGACCGCGACGTCTTCCCCTGCCTGGCCCTGGCCGAGGAGGCCGGCCGCCGGGGCGGGGCCGCCCCGGCGTGGCTCAACGCCGGCAACGAGGTGGCCGTGGCTGCCTTCCTCGAGGGGCGCATGGCCTGGGGCTGCATCGCCCCCGTGGTGGAGGAGACCCTCGAGGCCTGCGACATGGCCCCGGTCCGCTCCGCCCCCGACGTCGTCGAGGCCGATCGGCGGGCCCGGGAGCGGGCCGAGGCCTCGGTGCGGCGCCGGGAGCGGGCCGCATGACCGTGGCCCAGGGGCGCCCCGCCCCGGCCGTCCCCACCCCGCCCCCCGACCCCGGTCCCGCCCCGGCCGACCCCCGCCTGGCCCTGGCGCGCCTGGTGGCGGTGGTGGCCGCCGTCGTGGCCCTGTGCGTCGCCGCCCACGTCACGGCCGTGCTCATCGTGGTGGTGGCGCTCGTGGTGATGGTCATGCTCCACGAGCTCGGGCACCTCCTCACCGCCAAGCTCGGCCACATGAAGGTCACGGAGTACTTCCTCGGCTTCGGGCCCAAGCTGTGGTCGATCCGGCGGGGCGAGACCGAGTACGGGATCAAGGCCATCCCCGCCGGGGGCTACGTGAAGATCCTCGGGATGACGAGCGCCGAGGAGGTGGACCCCGCCGACGAGGCCCGGACCTACCGCCAGCAGCCCTTCCACAACCGCCTCCTGGTGGCGGTGGCGGGCTCGGCCATGCACGCCGTCATGGCCTTCGTCCTGTTGTGGGGGATGTTCGTCTTCTTCGGCGCTCCCCAGGGCAACGCCGTGGCCATCACGGCCCTGGCCCCCTTCGGCCACGGCCTCGACCCGGCCCGGGCCGCCGGCCTGCGGCCCGGTGACGTGGTGACCTCGGTGGACGGCCGGGCCGTGCGCTCGGCCACCGACCTGCAGAAGGCCATCGAGGACCACAGCGGGGTGCCCCTGACGGTGGTGGTCGAGCGTGGGGGCGCGGCCCGCACCTTCACCGTGACGCCCGCCGCCGACCACACCGGCACCACCACCACGGGGCACATCGGGGTGGAGATCGGGCCGCCCGTGCTGCGCAGCAACCCCGCCGCCGCCGTCCCCGCCGCCGGCCGGCTCTTCGGGCGCATCGTGAGCGGCACCATCGGCGGCTTCGGGCAGGTCTTCTCGGCCAGCGGGATCGCCGGGTACTTCCACGACCTGACCAACGCCCAGGCCGCCGCCCACGCCGCCAAGACGGGCGACCGCATCTCCTCGATCTACGGGGCGGGCCGCATCGCGGTGGAGAGCGCCAAGGTCGGGGCCTACGACCTCATCGACGTCCTGGCCTCCATCATCATCATCGTGGGGATGATCAACCTCTTCCCCATGCTCCCCCTCGACGGCGGGCACGTCCTCGTCGCCGTGTACGAGCGGATCCGCAGCCGCCGGGGGCGCCCGTACCACGCCGACGTGACCAAGCTCACCCCTGTGGCCTACGCCTTCGTCCTCCTGCTCGGGTTCATCGTGGTCTCGGCGCTGTACCTCGACATCACCCATCCCGTCTCCCTGCAGTAGCCCCGCCGACCAGCCCCAGGAGCCAGCCATGGCCCGTCCCCCCGTGCCCACCTCCGCACGCCGTCCCACCCGCCAGATCCACGTCGGGTCGGTGGCCGTGGGCGGGGGCGCGCCCGTCTCGGTGCAGTCCATGACCACCACCAAGACCGCCGACGTCGAGGGGACGCTGGCCCAGATCTACGCCCTGGCCAACGCCGGCGCCGACCTGGTGCGCTGCACCTGCAACGAGGAGGAGGCGGCGGTGGGCCTCGCCCACATGGTGCCCCGCTCGCCCGTGCCGCTCATCGCCGACATCCACTTCCACCAGCGGATGGCCCTCGCCGCCCTGGAGGCGGGGGTGGCCGGGCTGCGCCTCAATCCCGGCAACCTGCGCAAGGAGGCCGAGATCAAGCAGGTGGCCCAGGAGGCGAAGGACCGGGGCGTGCCCATCCGCATCGGCGTGAACGCCGGCTCGCTGCACCCCAAGCTCTACGAGCGTTTCGGGGGGGCCACCCCCGAGGCCCTGGTGGAGTCGGCCCGGCTCGAGCTGGCCTACTTCGAGGAGGTCGGCTTCGAGGACGTGAAGATCTCGGTCAAGGCCTCCTCGGTGCCGCTCATGATCGAGGCCTACCGCCTGGCCTCGGCCACCTTCGACCATCCCCTGCACCTCGGGGTGACCGAGGCGGGGCCGCCCCCGGCCGGGCTCGTCAAGGGGACGGCCGGCATCGGGACGCTGCTGGCCGAGGGCATCGGGGACACCATCCGCTACTCGCTCACCGCCGACCCGGTGGAGGAGGTGCGGGCCGGGCGCCAGCTGCTCGAGGCCCTGGGTTTGCGGGAGCGCCGTGGCCTCGACCTCATCGCCTGCCCCTCGTGCGGCCGGGCCGAGATCGACGTCATCGGGGTGGCCCGGGCCGCCCAGGAGGCGCTCGAGTCGCGACAGCTCCCCATCCAGGTGGCGGTCATGGGCTGCGTGGTGAACGGGCCGGGCGAGGCCCGCGAGGCCGACATCGGCATCGCCGCCGGGCGGCGCAAGGGCCATCTCTTCATCAAGGGCCGGATCGTGCGGGTGGTGCCCGAGGAGGCCATGGTGGACGCCCTGGTGGAGGAGGCGGAGCGGCTCGTGGCCGAGGGGATCGAGGCCCGCCTGGCGGCCGCCGACGACGGGGCCGAGGCCGAGGCCGAGGCCGACCGCCGCCTCCTGCTCGAGGACCGGGGGGCCGACGCCAACGACAGCCGGACCCGGGTCGAGCTCATCCACCGCCGGGTGGGGGAGGACGCCGGCGCCTCCTGACGCCGGTCAGTAGGCCCGGGCGGTCACGGCCACCAGCTCGGCGTCGTCGTCGCCGGGCTCGGGCAGCGAGCCGTCGGGGCGGGCCACGAGGCGGACCGACACCCCGCTCAGGTTGAGGTCGGCCTCGCCCTCGGGCCCCAGGGCGGCCATGGGCAGCACGGCGAAGCCCGAGCGCGACGCCTCCTCGGCCTCGGCCACCGATCCCACCTCGGTGGTCCCCGCCTCCCGGCGGGCCCTGGCCTCTGCCAGGAGGGCGCCCTGGGCGGCGTCGAGGGCGGCCCCCACGCGCCCCTCGAGCTCGGCCAGGGGCACCGGGGTCTTGGTGCCGTCGTCCCGGCGGACCAGCACGGCCTGACCCCCGGCCAGCTCGCGCGGTCCCACCTCGACCCGCACCGGGACCCCCTTGAGCTCCCAGTCGACCACCCGGCGGCCGAAGGAGGTCTCGGTGCGGTCGTCGAGCTCGACCCGCAGGCCCGCCCCCCGCAGCTCGGCCGCCAGGGCCGCGGCCCGGTCCCCGGCGCCCTCCTCGGCCCGCACCAGGACCACCACCACCTGGACGGGGGCCAGGCGGGGGGGGAGGCGCAGCCCGGCGTCGTCGCCGTGGGCCATGACCAGGGCCCCCATGAGGCGGGTGGAGGCGCCCCACGAGGTCTGCCACACGTGCTGCAGGTCCCCGTGCTCGTCGAGGAAGGTGGTGTCGAAGACCCGGGCGAAGTTCTGCCCCAGCTCGTGGCTGGTGCCCATCTGCAAGGCCTTGCCGTCACGCATCATGGCCTCGCACGTCCAGGTGGTGGTGGCACCCGAGAAGCGCTCCCGCTCCGTCTTGCGCCCGGTGAGGACGGGGATGGCCAGGAGCTCCACCATCACCTCCTCGTACACCTGCTCCAGGATGTCCAGGGCGAAGCGCCGTGCCTCGGCCTCGGTGGCGTGGGCGGTGTGGCCCTCCTGCCACAGGAACTCGGTGGTGCGCAGGAACAGGCGGGGCCGCAGCTCCCACCGCACCACGTTGGCCCACTGGTTCACCAGCATGGGGAGGTCCCGGTAGCTCTGGATCCACTTGGAGAAGTAGGCGTTGATGATGGTCTCGCTCGTGGGCCTGACCACCACCGGCTCCTCGAGCCGCTTGCCCCCGCCGTGGGTCACCACGGCCAGCTCGGGGCTGAACCCCTCGACGTGGGCCGCCTCCTTGCGGAGGTAGCTCTCGGGGATGAAGAGGGGGAAGTAGGCGTTGGGGACGCCCGCCGCCTTGATGCGGGCGTCGAGCTCGGCCTGGATGCGCTCCCAGATGGCGTAGCCGTAGGGGCGGATGACCATGGTCCCCCGCACCGGCCCGTTGTCGGCCAGCTCGCTCTTGGCCAGCACGTCCTGGTACCACTGGGGGAAGTCGTCAGCCTGGGAGGCGAGGACGGAGGGGCGGGCCATGGCCCGAGCATGCTACCGGCGGGCCCCGGGCCCCCCGGGACCGTCCCGGCGCCTCAGGCCGGGCGGCCCTGGACGATGCGGCGGCCGCTCACCATGGCGGGTCGGATGGCCACCAGGTGCTCGTGGGGGCCGGGGGCCCAGGGCGCCATGGGGAGCCGCCCGGCCCGGGCCAGACGGTCCTCGTCGGTGACCACCTCGGCCCGCCCCACCACCAGGACGCTCCAGCCCTCGTGGTAGAGGGGGTCGACCTCGTCGACCTCGAAGGCCACCACGGCCCGGCGCACGGCGGCGTCGAACTTGGTCCCGTCCGTGGTGCGGAACACCACGTCGCCGTCGAGGACCCCGTAATTCACGGGGAAGACGGCCGGGACGGCACCGATGGAGACGGCCACCCGCCCGATGCCGCGGTCGCCCAGGAGGCCCCGACAGGCCCGCTCGTCCAGGGGCTCCAAGCCGATGGGGTCGGCGCCGACCATCCCACCAGGATCGGCGCAGGGACCCCCCGCTCCTAGGGGCCAAGGTCCCGAAGCCCGGCCCGGGCCGCCCCGGGGCGGGCCCAGGGGGTCCGGGCCCCCGGGAGGCGCCCGATCGGCCCGGAGGGGTGGCTGGTATACTCCCCGGCGCCGTTCGATCGGGAAAGACGTGGTGGTTCGAAGCGTGGGCGGGCAGCCCACGCTTCTGTTTTCCTCGGCCGCACCGGCCGGAGGAGCAGTGCCGACAGGGGGACGAGGGAGGTGGAGGACAAGGTGGATGACGGGCTCGCCGACCTGCTCGCGTCCACCGTCGCCTCGCTCGGGCTGGAGCTGCTCGACGTGGAGCGACGTGCCGCCGTCGTCCGGGTCGTGGTCGACCGCCCCGGTGGCGTCGACCTCGACGCCGTGGCGGACGCCACCCGGGCCGTGTCGGAGGTGCTCGACGGCCACGATCCCTTCCCGGGCCACCGCTACACCCTGGAGGTCTCGAGCCCCGGGGTGGAGCGGCCCCTGCGCACCCCGGCCCACTTCGTCCGGGCCGTGGGCGAAGTGGTCTCGGTGCGCACGGCGGCCGGGGGCGAGGGCGAGCGCCGCCTGACGGGTCGCCTGACCGGCGCCGACGACGACGGGATCGTGCTCGAGGGCGACGAGGTCCCAGGAGGCGAGCGCCGCCTCCGCTACGACGAGATCGAGCGCGCCCGCACCGTGTTCACCTGGGGGGCGACACCACCGCCGGGACGGCGGGGGGGCGGAGCGGGCGCCTCGGCGCGCCCGGCGCGCCCCGCCCCGCCCCGCCCCGCGACCAGGAAGAGGGTGGCGACGTCATGAGCCCCGCCAATTTCGAATTCCTCGACGCCTTGGGCCAGATCGAGCGCGACCGGGGGATCTCGGTCGAGAGCATCCTCGAGTCGCTCGCCACCGCCCTGGTGGCGGCGTACAAGCGCCGTCCCGGCGCGGCCGAGGAGGCCGTGGTGACGGTGGACCCCGAGTCGGGGGAGATCCGCGTCTACGGCCAGGAGCTCGACGACGAGGGCAACGTGTCCCGGGAGTGGGACGACACCCCCGACGACTTCGGGCGCATCGCCGCCCAGACCGCCAAGCAGGTCATCCTCCAGCGCATCCGGGAGGCCGAGCGCGACCTCAAGTACGAGGAGTACGCCGGACGCGAGGGTGACATCGTCACCGGCATCGTCCAGCAGACCGACAACCGCTACACCCTGCTCGACCTGGGCAAGGTGGAGGCGCTCCTGCCCCAGGCCGAGCAGGTGCCGTACGAGCGCTACGAGCACGGGGCCCGCCTCAAGGCCTACATCGTCGAGGTCCGCAAGACCACCAAGGGACCCCAGATCGTGGTGAGCCGCAGCCACCCCGGCCTGGTCAAGCGCCTGTTCGAGCTGGAGGTCCCCGAGATCTCCTCGGGCGTGGTGGAGATCCGGGCGGCGGCACGCGAGCCCGGGCACCGCACCAAGATCGCCGTGTGGTCCAACGACCCCAACGTCGACCCGGTGGGGGCGTGCGTGGGGGCCCGGGGCTCCCGGGTGCGCATGGTCACCAACGAGCTGCGGGGGGAGCGCATCGACGTCGTCCCCTATGCCGACGACCCCGTGGAGTTCATCCAGGCCGCACTGCAGCCGGCCCGGGTGCGCGAGGTCCGCCTCGACGACGAGACCGGCATCGCCACCGTGGTGGTCAGCGACTACCAGCTGTCCCTGGCCATCGGCAAGGAGGGGCAGAACGCCCGCCTGGCGGCCCGGCTGACGGGGTGGCGCGTCGACATCAAGAGCGAGACCCAGCTGGCGGAGGAGGAGGCCGGCTACGGCGAGGAGTGGGCCGAGGGGGAGTGGGTCGAGAACGAGGCGGGCGAGATGGTGTGGAAGCCGGCCGAGGGCGGCGAGGCCGTCTCGGCCGCCCAGTGGTCGGCCGCCGCCGCCGGCGGGGCCCCCGTGCCGGGGGTCGGTGCACCCGAGGAGCCCAAGGCCGAGGAGCCCAAGGCCGAGGAACCGAAGGCCGAGGAACCGAAGGCCGAGGAGCCAAAGGCCGAGGAGCCCGAGGAGCCCGCCACCACCCCGGAGGCGACAGCCGAGGCCGGCGGCGACGGCGTCGACGGGGCGGGGACGACCGCATAGCGCCCGTCCGGACCTGCGTGGGCTGCCGCCGGTCGGCGGTGCCCGGCGCCTTGCTCCGGGTGGCCCGGGCCCCCCACGGCGGCCTCGGTCTCGGCCCCGGGCCCGGGCGGGGGGCGTGGCTGTGCCGGGACCGCCCGGAGTGCCTGGAGCGGGCCTTGCGCAACGGGGCCTTGAGCCGGGCCCTGCGCTCGGTGGTGGACGCCGCCGACGCCCAGGCCGTGCGGGACGGCATGCGGGGGGCGGTCCCCTCCGGGGAGGGCACCCCCCAGGTGTGCGAGGATGGTGGGTCGGGCCGAGGTGTCGGTCGACCCGCTCACGAGGAAGAAGGACCGTAGGAGCCCTTGCCGAAGAAGATTCGCGTCTACGAACTGGCCCGAGAGCTCGGTCTCGAGAACAAGGAAGCGCTCGACCTCTGCGTGGCCCTGGGCATCGGGGTCAAGAGCCACTCGTCCTCCATCGAGGACGCCCAAGCCGACCGCGTCCGCCGCAAGGCCGACGCCGAGGGCCTCCGACGCGCCGTCCAGCCCGAGGCCGCCCCCGAGCCCAAGGCGCCCCGCCCCCCGTCGCCCCCGCCCGAGCGGGAGTCGGCCGGCCCCCCGGCCGCCCCGGCCCCCCGCCCCGCCACCCCGCCCCCGGGGCAGGCTCCCGCCCCGACCCCGGCCCCGGGACCCGAGAGCCCGATCCCGCCCCGCCCCCGGCTCGTCACGAGCCGCCCCGCCAGCGAGGTGAGCCCTCCTCCGGCCCCGCCCCGCCCTGCCGCCCCCCG
>DATJOV010000323.1:0-3375 GCA_035506735.1 Acidimicrobiales bacterium
CTTCCAGAACGGCTACTACTACGTGGGGGCCTCCTTCCACCGCGACCTCATCTCCCCCCTGTACTCCCCCTGCATCGTGGGCAGCTGCGTCCCCGGCGCCCACGGCAGCTTCGAGCTGCGGTGGTGGGAGCTGTCCCCCGGCCTCCTGGCCCTCCTGGTCCCGGGCCTGTTCCGGGTCACCTGCTACTACTACCGCAAGGCCTACTACCGGGGCTTCTGGCAGTCCCCCCCGGCCTGCGGCGTGGCCGACGGCCACGGCCGCTACACGGGGGAGACCCGCTTCCCCCTCGTCCTGCAGAACCTGCACCGCTACTTCTTCCTCCTGGCCCTGATCTTCAACGTGATCCTCACCGTGGACGCCGTCATGGCCTTCCGGCTCCCCGGTGACGGCGGGATCGGGGTGAGCGTGGGGACGGTGGTCCTCACCGTCAACGCCTGTCTCCTGTGGCTGTACTCGGCCTCGTGCCACGCCTGTCGCCACCTGTGCGGCGGCCACGTGGACCAGTTCTCCAAGCACCCGGTGCGCCACCGGCTGTGGAGGATCACCACCCCCCTCAACGCCCGCCACATGCAGATCGCCTGGGCCAGCCTGGCCTGGGTCACCTTCTGCGACCTCTACGTCCGCCTGGTGGCACACCACGTGTTCACCGACGTCAAGCTGTTCTGAGCGGCGGCGAGCGAGCGACCATGCCCGACTACGAACACCACGAGTACGACGTCGTCGTCATCGGCGCCGGGGGCGCCGGGCTGCGCGCCGCCATCGAGGCCAAGGAGCAGGGCCGGCGCACCGCCCTGGTGTGCAAGTCGCTCCTGGGCAAGGCCCACACCGTCATGGCCGAGGGCGGGGCGGCGGCGGCCATGGGCAACGTGTGGCCCGAGGACAACTGGAAGGTCCACTTCCGCGACACCATGCGCGGCGGCAAGATGCTCAACAACTGGCGCATGGCCCAGATCCACGCCCAGGAGGCCCCCGACCGCATTTACGAGCTCGAAGCCTGGGGGGCGCTGTTCGACCGGACCAAGGACGGCCGCATCAGCCAGCGTGACTTCGGCGGCCACCGCTACGCCCGCCTGGCCCACGTGGGCGACCGCACCGGGCTCGAGCTCATCCGGACCCTGCAGCAACGGGCCGTGTCCCTCGGCATCGACGTCTTCATGGAGTGCAAGATCCTCCGCCTCCTGAAGGACGACGACGGGGCGGTGAGCTCGGCCGTGGGCTACTGGCGCCCCAGCGGGGAGATCGTCACCTTCGGGGCCCGGGCCTTCGTGCTGGCCACGGGCAGCATCGGCAAGTCCTGGCTCTACACCTCGAACTCGTGGGAGTCGACGGGCGACGGCCACGCCATGGCGGCGTGGGCCGGGGCCGACATGATCGACATGGAGGCGGTGCAGTTCCACCCCACCGGGATGGTGTGGCCCCTGTCGGTGCGGGGCATCCTCGTCACCGAGGGGGTCCGGGGTGACGGCGGGGTCCTGCGCAACACCGAGGGCCGGCGCTTCATGTTCGACTACATCCCGGCCATGTTCGCGGCCGAGACGGCCGACACCGAGGCCGAGGCCGACCGCTGGTACGACGACCACATCAACAACCGCCGCCCTCCCGAGCTCCTGCCGCGCGACGAGGTGGCCCGCTCCATCAACGCCGAGGTCAAGGCGGGGCGGGGCGGGGCCCACGGCGGGGTCTTCCTCGACATCGCCACCCGCCGCAGCGCCGAGGACATCCGGCGCCGCCTCCCCTCCATGTACCACCAGTTCATGGAGCTGGCCGGGGTGGACATCACCGTCCAGCCCATGGAGGTCGGGCCCACCTGCCACTACATGATGGGCGGGGTGCGGGTCGAGGCCGACACCGAGGCCACCACCGTCCCCGGCCTCTACGCCGCGGGCGAGGTGGCGGGGGGCATGCACGGGGCCAACCGCCTGGGGGGCAACTCCCTGTCGGACCTCCTGGTGTTCGGGCGCCGGGCCGGTCTGGCGGCGGCCCAGTACGCCGAGGGCCGCAGCGGCTCCCCCCGGGTCGACGCCGCCCGGGTGGCGGAGGTGGTGGCCGAGGCCGAGGCCCCCCTGGGGCGCCAGGAGGGCGAGAGCCCGTACGAGGTGCACGCCGCCCTGCAGCAGGTCATGCAGGAGCTGGTGGGCATCATCCGCACCGAGGACGAGCTGGTCCAGGCCCTGGCCGAGCTGGACGGCCTGGACGAGCGGGCCGCCGCGCTGTCGGTCTCGGGGGGCCGGGCCTACAACCCGGGCTGGAACCTGGCCACCGATCTCCCCGCCATGCTCACGGTGTCGCGCATGGTGACCAAGGGCGCCCTGGAGCGGCGCGAGAGCCGGGGCGGGCACACCCGGGAGGACTTCCCGGCGCCGGACCCCGAGCTCGGCAAGGTGAACCTGGTCCAGCGGGTCGGCGCCGACGGGACCTTCACCCTCGACCCCGAGCCGCTCCTCGAGATGCCCGACGACCTCAAGGCGCTGTTCGAGGAGGCTCCCCACTGATGGCCGACGTGACGATGCAGGTGTGGCGGGGCGATCCCGGGGGTGGGGACTTCACCGAGTACGTCATGCCGGCGGTGGAGGGCGAGGTGGTGCTGGACGTCATCCACCGCATCCAGGCCGGCCCCGCCCCCGACCTGGCCTGCCGCTGGAACTGCAAGGCGGGCAAGTGCGGCTCGTGCTCGGCCGAGATCAACGGCATGCCCCGGCTCATGTGCATGACCCGCATGGACCAGCTCCCCCCGGACGAGCCCGTGGTGGTGGCGCCCATGCGCACCTTCCCCGTCATCCGCGACCTCGTCACCGACGTGGCCTTCAACTACACCATGGCCAGGCAGGTCCCCCCCCTCAAGCCCCGGGCCCCCGAAGCCGACGGCACCTACCGCATGCAGCAGATCGACATCGAGCGCGGCCAGGAGTTCCGCAAGTGCATCGAGTGCTTCATGTGCCAGGACGTCTGTCACGTGATCCGGGACCACGAGGACAACAAGGCCCACTACGCCGGCCCCCGCCTCTTCATCCGCTACATGGAGCTCGAGTCCCACCCCCTCGACACCGACGACCGGCGCGAGCTGCTGCGCCAGCGCATGGGGCTGGGGATGTGCAACATCACCAAGTGCTGCACCGAGGTCTGCCCCGAGCACATCAAGATCACCGACAACGGCATCATCCCCCTGAAGGAGCGGGTGGTGGACGCCTCCTACGACCCGGTGGCCTGGCTGGGGCGCAAGATCCTGCGCCGGACCAAGACGAGCGCCGTCGAGGCCGCCCTGGAGGCCCCGGCCCAGCGGGCCCCGACCTGGGACGACACCCCCTCCGGGCGCCACGTCGCCACGGCTCCCGCCACCGGCGGCTGACCCCCCGCACCCCGGGTGCTCGGCGCCG
>DATJOV010000324.1:0-2247 GCA_035506735.1 Acidimicrobiales bacterium
CGCTCACCCGCCTTGTCGTGGGTGACCAGATCCACCACGTTGTCGCACTCCGGGGTGGCGTACTCGGGGTGGCTGCCCACGTCGAGATAGAGGCGCGCCCCGTTCTCCAGGAAGACGTTGGACGAGCGACCCCAGCTCACCACCCGCCGGAACAGATACCGGGCGACCTCGTCGGGGGACAGTCGCCGCTGACCGCGCAGCGTGCAGGTGACCCCGTACTCGTTCTCGAGCCCGAAGATCCGCCTGTCCACCAAACCCACGGTAGTGCCGGGTACCGGCGTTCCCGCGCCTCCCGGGCCCGACCGCAGGCCCGGGCGATAGCCTGCGCCGGTGGCGGTCCCGCCCATGGTGCACCTCACGCTGGTGGGCTCGATGTTCGAGGCCCGGGTGGTGTCGGCCCGGCTGGGGGCGGACGGCATCCTCACCCAGGTGCGGGGGGGACGTGACGGTCCCTATCCCCTCCCCGGGCCGGTGGAGGTGCTCGTCGTCGCCGATCAGGCCGACGAAGCCCGCCAGCTGCTGCTGGCCGATCAGGTCGACGCCGTCTTCGACGACTTCGGCGCCGACCCCCGGGGCTGATCCGCCCCGGCCCCCGGCCCGCCGTCAGGACGGGGCGGGCTCCTCGGCGGCGCCGGACCCCGACCCGCCCCGGGCCCCGCGCGACCCGCCCCGGCGCGGCGCGCTGAGGAGCTCGGCCAGCTCGGCGTGGGCGAGGCGCCGGAAGGCCCGCCGGCCGTTGCCGCGGGCCAGCACCGCCACCTCCAGGTCGCCGGGCTCGAGGGTGCGGTCCGGACCGGCCAGGGCGCCCACCGCGGCCCGCAGGGCGCCCTCGAGGCCCCAGCTGTCCCGGTAGGCCTCGGTGATGCGCTCGGTGATGACCTCGGTCTCACCGCCGAGCACGGCGAAGCGGTCCTCGTCGGTGATCGTGCCCTCGTAGGCGATGTGGTACAGCTGGTCGGGCCGCTGGTCCGTGCCCAGCTCGGCCACGAGGATCTCCACCTCCAGGGGCTTCATCTCGTGGGTGAAGACCTGCCCCAGGAACTGGGCGTAGAGGTTCGCCAGCGAGCGGGCGTCCACGTCGTCGCGGCTGAAGGCGAAGCCCTTCGTGTCGGCGTGACGCACGCCGGCCACCCGCAGCTGGTCGAACTCGTTGTACTTGCCGACGCCGGCGAAGGCGATGCGGTCGTAGATCTCGCTGATCTTGTGGAGCGAGCGCGACGGGTTCTCCGCCACGATCAGGATCCCACCGTCGTACACGCACGCCACCAGGGAGCGCCCCCGGGCGATGCCCTTCTGGGCGTACTCGGCCCGGTCCTTCATGACCTGCTCGGGCGCCACGTAGAACGGCATGGTCACGGGCCGCCACCTCCGATGCCCTGACCGACGCCCCGGCGCTCCACCAGCGAGGCGAAGCGCTCGGCCACCTCGGCCCCGTCGGCGCGCTGGTACCCGTCGGCGGTGACCGTCGCCACCACCGGGTAGATCCCCCGCACCAGGTCGGGCCCGCCGGTGGCGGAGTCCTCGTCGGCCGCTTCGTAGAGGGCCCGCACCGCCAACTCGATGGCCTCGTCGCGCCCCAGCCCGGGGCGCCATCCGAGCTTGATGGTGGTCCGGGCGTCTCGCCCCCCCGAGCCCGTGGCGGCGTGGTCGGCCTCCTCGAAGTGCCCCCCGGTGACGTCGTAGGTGAAGATGCGTCCCTCCCCGAGGAGCAGGTCGTAGCCGGCGAACAGCGGCACCACCACGAGCCCCTGCATGGCCATGGGCAGGTGCTCGCGCACCATCTGGCCCAGCTGGTTGGCCTTGCCCTCGAGGCTGAGCGCCACCCCCTCGACCTTCTCGTAGTGCTCGAGCTGGGTCTGGAAGAGCTTGACCATCTCCACCGCCGGGCCCGCCGCCCCGGCGATGGCCACGGCCGAGTGCCGGTCGGCGGGAAAGACCTTCTCCATGGCCCGGTGGGCGATGATGTTGCCCTCGGTGGCCCGGCGGTCGCCGGCCATGACCACGCCGTCGCCGTAGCGCAGCGCCACCACCGTGGTCCCGTGCGCCACCGCCGGGGTCATCCCCGCCCCCTCGGGACCGAGGAGGGGGGTGGCGGGGGAACTGCGGCGAACGAGGGCGGCGAAATCGGGTCCCGGGTCCTCCCCGGGAGGGAACAGGGGCAGGGCCACCCCGTTACTCCCCGCCCTTCTGCACGTAGTTGCGGACGAACTCCTCGGCGTTCTCCTCGAGGACCTCGTCGATCTCGTC
>DATJOV010000325.1:0-5558 GCA_035506735.1 Acidimicrobiales bacterium
CACCACGGGCCTGGGTCCCAGGGTTGCATGGTCATCCCGGTTGGTCCGGGGGTGGCGTCGAGAACGGCTCTGGGGGAGGTCCGTGTGGGCCTCGCCCCGCACGTCTGATTGCCACACCGCATCAAGGACCTGGTGCGCCAGCTCATGCCCATGAGCCCGCTCACCGGGGACCTGGGGATGGCCGACCTGGCCGTGCTCGAGCGCTTCGCCGACCCAAACGCCCTGGTGAAGGGGGGCGCGAAGCGCCTCACCGCCCTCATCGCCGCCGCCTCGTGCAAGCACCAGGGGACAGAGCGGGCCGAGCAGTGGATCGCCGCCGCAAAGGCCGCCCTCGAGCTCTACGAGGGCCACCCGGCGGTGGCCTTCGCCGATCTGGCGGCCGAGGTGGCGAGCGAGGTGTGCCTGCTCAGGGCGGTCCAGGACGAGACCACCCTCCACGGCGCGCGGCCCGCAACCCACTACCGGGCCGTGGACCCCGAGGGCCTGGCCCGCTCCCTGCCCGGTGTGGTGGCGTCGGCCGGCCGGCGGTAGCGTGCCCGCCGTGGCCACGGCCCGACGCCAGCAGGCCGGCGGCATCGGGTTCCTCGAGCGCCCCACCCCGGGCTGAGACCGGTCGCGTCCCCGTGCACCGCGCCGACCGCCCGGGGTCCGAGCGGTCCTTCGACGCCTTGGTCGAGGAGGCGGCGTCGGCGCCCATCGACGGCTGGGACTTCGGCTGGCTCGAGGGCCGGGCCAGCGAGGAGCGACCGCCGTGGGGCTACGCCGGGCTGGTGGCCGAGCGGGCCCGGGGTGTGGCTGCCATGCTCGACCTGCAGACGGGCGGTGGGGAGCTCCTGGCGGGCCTGCCCGCCCTCCCCTCGCTCCTCGTCGCCACCGAGGCCCACGTCCCCAACGTCGCTGTGGCCGACCGGCGCCTGCGGCCCCGGGGCGCCCACGTGGTGCATGCCCGCGACGAGGCGCTCCCCTTCGGCGACGGGCGCTTCGAGCTGGTGACGAGCCGCCACCCCGTGGCGACGGCCTGGGGCGAGGTGGCCCGGGTGCTGCGCCGGGGCGGGACCTACCTCTCCCAGCAGGTGGGGCCGGACAGCGTGGGGGAGCTGAGCGCCTGGCTCCTCGGTCCGGTGCCGCCCTCCACGGCGCGCCGACCCGAACGCGTCCGGGCGGCGGCACAGGAGGCGGGGCTGGTGGTCGACCACCTGCGCACGGCCCGGCTGCGCACCGTCTTCGATGACGTGGGGGCCGTCGTCTACTTCCTGCGCCTGGTGGTGTGGATCGTGCCCGGCTTCGACGTCGAGCGCTTCCGACCCCGGCTGGTGGCCCTGCACCACTGCATCGCCGACGAGGGCCCTTTCGTGGCCCACGCCACGCGGATGCTCATCGAGGCCCACAAACCCTGAGGGCATAGCCACCCGGGTGGTGTCAGCCGAAGGCCTTCACCACGGTGAGGACGCCGGTGGCGAGCAGCAGCAGGTCCACGGCCCACAGGAAGTGACCCGGGGTCATGCGACGACCCACCACCGAGCCCAGGGCGATCCCGGCCAGGGCGGGCACGAGGGCGACGGCGGCCAGCTCGACGTCGAGGGCCGTCACGAGGCCGGCCGCCACCAGGAGCGGCAACCCGATGAGGTTGGCGAGGACGAAGACGGCCGAGATGGTGGCCCGGAAGTCGTCGTCGCCGAACCCGGCCCGTCGCAGCTCGTAGACCAGCGGCGGCCCGCTCGTGGCCAGGGCGGTGTTGAGCACCCCGCTCAGCAGGCCCAGGATGACGGTCCGGGCCGGGCGGGGGGCCGACCGCCCCGGGGCCAGGCGGGAGGAGACGATGATCCACGCCGCGGCGGCGCAGATGAGCACCCCCAGGGCGGCCCGCAACGCCGTGGCCGACACCACCCGCAGGATCACCACCCCCAGCGGGGCCCCCAGGACCGCCCCCACCCCCAGGCGGCCGGCGGTGGGCCACTCGATGCGCCGGTGGAGCCGGCCCGCCAGCCACACGCTGCTCAGGGCCCCGCTCAGGAAGACCACCACCACGGCGCTCTTGGTCGGCACCACGAAGGCCATGAGGGGCACGGCCAGCAGGGCGAAGCCGAAGCCCACGGCGCGCTGGACGGTGCCGGCCAGGACCACGATGCCGGCCACCCACAGGGCCGTGCCGGCGCTGAGCATCCGCCGACGTTAGCCAGCGTGCTCGGGCACCCCGGCCAGGCGCTCGGCGCAGCACCGCAGCCACCGGATCTCGGCCTCGGTCTGCCCGATGAGCGCCTCGAGGACGAGCAGCCACCCCACCTCGGCGTCCTCCCCGGCGCCGTCGCGCACCCGGGTGAGCTCGTCGAGGGAGCGGCCCGTCACCGCCGCCTGGCTGCGGACCACCTCAGCCACGGCACCGGGACCGGAACGGGCGGCGAAGACGAGCTTCAGGGCCAGCTCGTGGCGGGGCGCGGCGGCACGGGACAGGGGCGTGGCGAACCACCGCCGGAGCTCGGTCCGCCCCGCCTCGGTGATGCGGTAGGTCTTCTGCCCCTCCTCGACGTCGGTGCGCACCAGGCCGTCCCGTTCGAGGCGCCCGAGGGTCGTGTAGACCTGGCCCACGTTGAGGGGCCAGACGTCGCCGGTCGCCGCCTCGAACCGGCTCTTCAGGCCGTAGCCGTGGACGGGCCCGGCCTCCAGGATGGCCAGCAGACTGTGACGCACCGACACCGGGCACCCCCGCTCTCCCCATACTGCGTAGCGCCGGGGGATACGGACGGGGGGGCGGCGGTGTTCACCCGGCGCTGAGACCGTCCAGGCCGAGGGGGGGCGCCACCCCCGCCTCGAGGGCGGGCTCGGCCTCCCCCGGCGCCGAGCCGGCCAGGCCGGCGATCAGTCCCGACAGGGCCTTGCCCGAGCGGTTGCGGGCCAGTCGCAGCCGCGACACCTCGGCCAGGCCGTCGGCCTGGAGGGCCGCCAGCACCGCCTCGATGGCCTCGCTGTCGAGCTCGGTGGGCCGGTGCTCCTTCATGACCGACTCCAGCAGGGCCTCGAGCCGCTCCGGCGAGATCCCCGAGATGGGCTCGGCCACCGCCACCCGGCCGAAGTTCTTGTCGGTGAAGACCGAGGCGGGCGTGCGCAGGAGCTCGACCAGGTCGGCCTCGGCCAGGGGCGGGCTGAAGCGGAAGCCCTGCACGTGGTCGCACCCGTGGGCCTCCAGGAAGGCGAGCTGGGCGTCGGTCTCGACCCCTTCGGCCACCACCATGAGCTCGAGGCTGTGGGCCAGGGCGATCACCGCACCGACGATGGGGGCGCCGTTGGCCTCGTCGTCGATGCGCTGGACGAAGGCCCGGTCGATCTTGATGCCGTCGATGGGCATCTCGGCCAGGTAGGTGAGGGCGCTGTAGCCGGTGCCGAAGTCGCCGATCGAGCACCGCACCCCGAGGGCCCGCAGCTCGTTCAGGCTGGCCACCACCTCGTCGACGCGCTCCATGATGACGCTCTCGGTCACCTCGAGCTCGAGGAGCGAGGGGTCGAGGTCGGTCCGGCCGAGGACCCGGGTCACCATCTCCACCACGGGCTGGTGGGCGAACTGGCGGGGCGACAGGTTGACGGCCACGGGCATGGGGGGCAGTCCCTGCTCGATCCAGGCCTTGGCCTGGCGGCACGCCACCTCGAGGACCCACTCCCCCAGGGTGGCCACCAGGCTGGTCTCCTCGGCCAGGGGGATGAAGGCCCAGGGGGGGATGAACCCCAGTCGGGGGTGGCGCCACCGGGCCAGGGCCTCGACCCCCACGATCTCGCCCGTCGTCACCGAGAGCTTGGGCTGGTAGTGGACGGCCAGCTGCTCGCACTCCACCGCGGCACGCAGGCTGTCCTCCAGGGCGAAGCGCAACCGGGCCCGGGCGCTCATGCCCGAGTCGAAGATCTGGAAGGTGTTGCGCCCCGCCGTCTTGGCCTGGTACATGGCGGTGTCGGCGTGCTTGAGCAGGGTGTCGACGTCGTCGCCGTCGCGGGGGAACAGGGCGATGCCGATGCTCGAGGTCACCGTCAGGGGGCGGCCACCCACCACGAAGGGGTCGTCGAAGCGCTCGAGGATGCGCTGGGCCAGGGCCACGATGCCCTCGTCGTCCTCGCCGCAGTCGGAGAACAGGAAGACGAATTCGTCACCGCCGAAGCGGGCCAGGGTGTCACGTTCGCGCAGGCAGGCCTGGAGCCGCTTCACCACGGCCTTGAGCAGCTCGTTGCCCACGGCGTGGCCGAGGCTGTCGTTGATCTCCTTGAAGCGGTCCAGGTCCATGAACATGGTGGCCACGCAGGTGCCGTTGCGCCCGGCCTGGCTGATCCCCTGGCGGAGGCGGTCCTCGTAGAGGAGGCGGTTGCAGATGCCGGTGAGCGGGTCGTGCTGGGCCCGGTACTCGGCCGCGGCGTGGGTGAAGACCTGGTGGAGCAGGTACAGCACGAGCAGGACGGGCAGCACGGTGGAGCCGATGGTGAGGGCGGGGGGGAGGTGCCCGAGCCCGAGGGCGTCGGCAACACTGAGGACGGTGGGGGCCACCAGCGCCGTGGCCACGAGCATGGCCACCCGGATGCCGTGGGGATGCACCGAGCGCAGGGGCACGGGGTCGAAGCTCACGCGCAGGCTGGGGTGGGCGAAGGCCGACCCCCACAGACACGCCCCGAGCAGCCCGATCACGTCGGCCAGGCGCGACGTGGCCCCGTGGCCGGTGAGCACGCGCGCCGCGTAGTCGGCGTGGCACACGAACAGGCACCCGAGGCCGGCCACGAGGTAGCGGTACGCCACGGGATGGCGGTCGGTGAGCGACATCAGGCTGCTGGCCAGCCACAGCAGGGCCAGGTCGGCCAGGGGCGGGACGATGGCGGCCAGCTGCCGGGCCGGGTGCCACCCCTGGTCGGGGACGATCACGAGGGACAGCAGGGCGAAGCCGAGCGCCACCGTGGGGAAGAGGGCCTCGGCGGCCGAGTCGACCGAGCGCTCGGGCAGGCGCTGGCGCACCAGCCACATGAGGCCGGCCCCCGTGGCCACGTCCGCCACCAGGTTGAGCACCATGGGGGCCCCCACCACGGTGGCGGGCCCTCCGGCGTGCAGGGCCTGGAGGAGCTGAGCCGTCACCGCCCCCACCAACCCCACCCCGATGCTCAGCCACGCCCCGCGCCAGCGCGCCGCCTGGGTCCGCCACGCACGCACCAGCCCGTAGGTCACGGCCACGACGGCCAGGGCACCGATGGTGACCGCCCCCCCGACGCCGTCGAGGTCGAGGGCGGTGCGCATGGCCACCGCCACCACCACGATGACGGCCACGAAGGCCCACGTCCGCGCCCCCCCGGTGCGGGCCACGATGGTCCGCGGGAGGGCGGCCCCGGCCAGCCCCGCCACCCTGGGCCCGCCCGGGACCGCAGGGGGCGCCGCGGCGCTGCTCTCCTCCCGGTCCACCACGGCGGTCGCCGCCGCGGTGCCCTCGGCCCGCGCCGAGCGCTGCAGTGCCGGTCCAGATTCGTCCATCGCCGTCGCTGTCCCCCGCCCGTCCGACCTGCCCGACCTGCGCACAGGGTGTCGACGCCGGTCACGGGCT